>NZ_LZZL01000030.1:0-58925 GCF_002006495.1 Clostridium sp. BL-8 | reverse complement strand
GCTCAATTTCAAATGCCTGCTTCACAAAAATGTATATGATTTCTAGTATAGATACGCAAAAAAGTTTAACTTAATAGATAATTATTCTATACATAAATCAAGTTTTTAATGTGTTTATATGTATGCAATTCACTAGTGAAAAGAAGATGTATTTATATCAGAGGTATAAAGAAATTGGATTATAATAATGAAAAGTAGTTATAAGGCTAAATTAATTAAAAACATCAACATCATAACTGTTCTTAATAGTTACGCAAACGAAGATATTTTAAATCATAAAATATCTTCGTTTGTTTATGTTATATCTTAAATTAGTTTACATTTCAATTGTTGATTTTAAACCTGAAATCATAAAAGGAAGAACTTCTTTAACTAATAGAGAAGTATCTTTTAAAGTGTCTTTACTATGCCAGCGTTTAGTAGCACAATATATGCCGCTGCTAATCATAACGGTAAGTAATTCTAATTTATCTTCTTCATTTTTTGAAAAAGTTTTGTTATTCATTAGCATACTTAGTATTATGTCTTGCAATTTAAGTTGAACTTTGATATCGATTAATACAGCTGCGGATTTATACAATCTGGTATAGTTAGTACCTATAGATTTATGATAATCACACATAATAAGGATTAAATTGTGTAAAGTTTCCTCATTTAACTCTTTCTCAGAATTAATTCTGCTTGATACAATTGACATAAACCTATCAGATATAAAAGAATCTAATAAATCATATTTATCTTGAAAATGAGCATAAAAGGTCGAACGATTTACTGGTGCTCTCTTTGCGATATCCTTAACAGTTATATCTTCAAAGGATTTCTCCTTAGCTAGTGAAAGGAATGTATCTTGAATTAAACTCCGAGTTTTACTTGTTTGCTCCTCATTTTTTTGAGATTTTGACATGATTTTTTCCCTTTCTAAATTAACTTGTATTTATTTTCAACAAATTCATATCATAAGTATATATTTCTTAACAACCAACATTATAGAATTTTTGTTGGTTGAACTATTAATTTCAGTACATTATAATCATAGCATGCACAAATCGCTTTAACAACACGTGTTTAATAAACAAACGATTATGCTTTTATTTATAATTTGTATGAATAAGGAGAAAGCAAAATGAGTGAATTAAAACATAGAATTATTGAAACAAACGGTATTAAAATGCATATAGCTGAACAGGGAGAAGGACCACTTGTATTATTGCTTCATGGGTTCCCTGAGATATGGTATTCATGGAGGAATCAGATTCCTGTATTAGCTGAAGCAGGTTTCCATGTAGTAGCCCCAGATTTAAGAGGCTTTGGAGATACAGAGCAGCCAGAAGCTATTGATAAGTATACGCTTCTTCATTTAGTAGGTGATATAGTGGGATTATTAGATGCATTGAATGAAGAAAGGGCTGTAATAGTAGGAAATGACTGGGGAGCAACACTTGCATGGAATGCAGCATTATTAAGACCAGACAGATTCAGTGGAATTATTGCGTTAACAGTTCCTATGATGCCGCAACCGCCAATTCCTCCAACAACAGTTTTTCCACAGAATGAGAAAGAATTATTTTATACTCTCTATTTCCAAACCCCAGGTGTGGCGGAAAAAGAATTTGAGCAAGATGTACGTCTTACAGTACACAATTTATTTTACTCAGCTTCTAGAGATGCAGGTCCACGCAAAGATAATGATGGAACTCCAAATCCATTTAACATGGTATCAAGAGAATACGGCTTACTTTCAGCATTACCAACACCTAGAACAACCTCTTGGCTTACAGAAAAGGATTTAGATGTTTATGCAGAGGCATTTGCCAAAACAGGCTTCCGTGGAGGATTGAATTATTATCGTAATTTAGATAGAAATAGAGAATTATTAAGCTGCTTTAATGGAGTGAAAGTAACAATTCCAGCTCTATTTATGATAGGGGAGAGTGATGTTGGTTTAAGCATTCCGGGAATGGAGCAAATAATTTCTGGAATGAAGAATCTTGTTTCAAACCTTCGTGAAACTATATTTCTTAAAGATTGCGGGCATTGGGCACAGCAGGAAAAATCAGAAGAAGTAAATAAAGCGATAATTTCATTTCTTAAAGATCTTTAATTTATATATATTGAAATTTGCAATGTACAGTTTACAATTGTAAATTATGCATTGTAAATTGTTAGTCATAACATATATATTTCAGAAGAGTAAAATGATTTTTTATATATTATAAATATGAAATTTATTGAGATGAGAATAAGCTGAAATGTACGCATATTATAAAAATAAGAAAAGCTTAGAGACATCATATCTAAGCTTTTCTTGAATAATATATTTATACTAAGCAACTTCTTGTATTAACTTTGAGGCAGCTGGTTTTACACTTGCATTATGTGTTTCAGCTTTCATTATTGAAGTTAAAATTATAGATACTAGGCATAAGGCACCCACAATTATAAAGGTAGGTATAAATCCACCAGCTATTGCAGCGATAAATGAACCTGCAAGAGCTCCAAAGCCAAAGCCCTGATAGATAATTCCATAATTTTTAGTCTGGTTCTTCAAGCCGAAGAAATCACCTACAATAGTAGGGAATACTGTAATATTTCCGCCAAAGCAAAATGCAATTGAAGCAACGCAGGCGAAGAAAATCATGAAGTCTAAATGTACAAAACTTAAAACAAATACTGAAACAGTTGTTACAGCTAAGGTAAAGAGTATTACATTTAATCTTCCAAGTCTATCAGATAAGGCACCAAGGATGATTCTGCCGGCTGTATTAAAGATTGCTATCATAGCAACTGCATTTGCGGCTACAGCAGGTGTAAGACCAGCCAATTGAACACCTATATCTTTAACAATTCCTATTAAATAAAGACCACTCATACATGCTGTGAAGAATATTACAAATAGAAAATACGCTTCTTTAGTTTTTAACATTTCTTTTACTGAAAAATCTTTTTTATCTACGTTACCGTTAGAATGATTAGCTGATGTATTTATTACAGGGGCATCTTTTATTAATTGAGCACCAATAACAACTAGTACCATAATTATTATTCCCCAGTACAAAAATGCTTCCGAAACACCTACACTACTGATTAAGCCGCCATTAATATATTTAAATATTAAACTTCCAGTACCATAAGCTCCAACTGAAATACCTGAGATAAGTCCTTTTTTCTCAGGAAACCATTTAATACAGTTTGAAAGTGATGTAAGATATGCTATACCATCTGCAGCACCAACTATTACACCAGCTGTTAAATATAACATAGATATTGAAGTAACTTTAGAGGTTAATATTAGTCCAGCGCCTAGAACTAAACCTGAAATTGATATTAGCTTTCGAATTCCTAATTTATCTTGAAGTTTTCCTCCAGCTAAAGTAGAGAAGGCTAAAGCAAAACTTGTTATAGAAAAGGTAACAGTTACCCCACTCAACTGCCAGCCAAATTTATCTACTAAAGGTTGATTAAATAAACTCCAAGTATAAATTGTTCCAAGACCTAATTGTGCAATAATTGTACCTAAAACTATTAACCATCGATTTTCAGTTTTTTCTTTCATCGTTCATCGCTCCTTAATTATATACAAATATTTATTAAGGCATTTACAACATTCTTTAGTTAACTCTTTATGTTGCTTGCTTCCTTGACTTTATTATAAGTCCGTGAAATAGAAACTTACGCTTTATTGAACGAAATGCATAAAAATCGACATGGGATACATTTATATATTCATAAGTTGTTTAAACTCTTTTATGTTACTCCTGCTTACAGGAATTTGGAAATCTATATCCTGAAGTTTTAAATTGTAAGTGTTATTAAACCAAGGTATGATTTCTCTGATTTTATTTACATTAACAATATAGGATCTATGGCATTTAAAGAAAGTATCCTTCGGAAGAGTTTCATAGAACTCAGCTATACCAAGGTTCACTGAATACTCATCATTTTTGGTAAAAACATGGGTTATTCTTTCTTCAGCAGCACAGTAATATATATCATTCATAGAGACTACTATTATTTTTTCATTTTTCCATAAATTTATTTTATTTGACAAGCTACTCTTAGGGACAGTATTTTCTTTGTCATTATTGACAGCTTCTAGTTTTTTTAGCATGGCTACAATTCTAGACTCTGAATAAGGCTTTAATATATAATCAAAGGCTTCTATTTCAAAGGCCTCTGCAGCATGTTCCTTATAAGCTGTTATAAAGACTATGTAAGGTTTTTTAGAAAACTTACTTATACTTTTAGCAAGTAATACTCCATCTAACGATGGTATGTTTATATCCATGAATATAATATCAATCTCATTATTTTGAATGAATTTAAGTACATCTATTCCATCTTCAAATTCATCTATAATTTCTATTTTGCTGTAATTTTTAATAAAAAATTTAAGTTCTTCTCGTGCTAAGAACTCATCTTCAACTATTATAGCTTTCATATGATCACCTTCTCTTATATTCTCTTTATATAAAATTCTATCTTAGTACCTTTTTCTAATCTTTTTATAATAAGCCCTTCTCCGTAAATAAGCTTAATCCTCAAATGTACGTTATATAATCCTATTTTATTTTCAGGTACTGAATTAGTATAAACATTTTTAATTGCCTCTTCACTTATGCCTATGCCGCTGTCAATTATAGAAATCTTAACTTTTTCTCCTTCTTCTTTTACGATAATTTGTACTGTTCCGAGTCCTTTGTCTTTTAAGATGCCGTGAATTATGGCATTTTCTACTAAAGGCTGTATTGTAAGACTTGGTATCTTAATATTAACATCATCTATATCATAAATTACATTCAATTTATTTCCAAATCTGGCCTTTTCTATTTCTATATAATCTTTTACCTGTTGCAATTCCTTTTTTATATCAATAAATTCGCTGTTTAATTCCAAATTATATCTTAAATAGCTGGCAAGGTTTATTATAAGTTCCCTTGCTTTATTTGGATCTATTCGTATAAAAGAAGTTATGGCGTTTAGAGCGTTAAATAAAAAATGCGGATTTATCTGTCTTTGAAGAGCTTTAAGTTCTGCTTTATTAGCCATTTCTTTCATTTGTTCAACCTTTGATACCTCCATCAAAGTTGATATAATTTGAGAGAGCCCTACTGCAAGAGTTTGAAGAGAATAAGTTATCCTGTTAGAACTTGCATAGTATATTTTCAAAGCGCCTACAACTTCATTTTTGACCTTAAGTGGAATTACAATTGCTGATTTCAGCATTGAACTTTTATCCTGAAAACCATTGTTTTTGATGACTATCTTATCATTGCTTATGGCTTCCTTAGTTGCTTCGGTTATTATCTCGTGTTCAATGTTATAATATTCTTTTCCAATCCCAATATAAGCCAGGATATTTCTTGTATCAGTTATCGATACGGCATCGGCTTTAATATCATCACGTATAATGGTACAGATTTTATTTAGAGAATCACTGTTTACATTTCTAAAATAAGGAAGAGTTTTATTAGCTATATCAAGTGCTAGTTTTGCCTGCTTGGCGGCTATTTTTTCCTTATCATCTTCTATACTTTGAATTAATTGCACAATAAAGCCAACAGAAACCTGCCCAAGTATCATTGGAAACGCTATTTTAGATACTATATCTAATCCTAAGGAAAGGGGCTTGCTTAATAAGAGTATAAGGAGCATGGTTATGGTTTCAGAAAATACTCCAGCTATTATTCCAGCTATCCATCTATAGTTTCTTTGAATTTTTCTATTAATATATCCAGCTATTATTCCGGCAGTTATACTGCTTATAAGACATGGTATTGAAGTTATTCCCCCTACATCCATCAGATATCTATGTACCCCGGATATTACTCCAGTTGTAATTCCGACTACTGGACCAAATATTATACCGCCAGATACTATGGCTATTGTTCTGACATTTACTAGAGAGCCTTCAACATTAACTCCAGTATAATTTGCCATTATAGCAAATAAAGAAAATACTGTGCATGCAACTATGTAATCTTTTTTACTGTAATTTTCATTTCGGAATATTTCTCTAAAGCCTCTAAGTCTTGTTATGACAAACAAACACAGGAGCAGCAGTGCAACTCTATCCACAAATTGAGTTAATATATATTGAGCTAGAATGTTATATAGATAGTTCAATTTGAATTCATCTCGCTTTCTTGTCAAAGTAGGACAGCAGCAACGCGATTCTGCTGTTATTTGTATGACTTTAATTATAACATTGCTTTAGTAATAATCAAAAAAATAATGGAGAGTTCACTTTTTAAATTAAAAGATCGCTAAGATAAATGGAAACAACAATATAATTTAAAAAAGTATTTACACCTATAATATTGCAAATTCACATGCAATATTATAGGGATTTTAGTATTTGTATGTATAACTTTGAAATTTTATAACACAAGATTAAGTTCAAAATAGAGTGTTTTCAAAAAAATGTAGTAATTTAGTGGAAAAAAATTCTGAAAAAGGGTTTATATTTTCTTATGTAAAGCATATTTCATTATTAGGGAAATAAAATCAGAATATAAATTAATTAAAAAAATAAAGGGGAATGATAAATATGAGAGAAAGAAAGTATGTAAAGTTTAAAGTGAGCATGTATTATGATACTAAATTCAAAATAATCGATATGAAGCGTGAAAGGGATCTTATTCATTATGTTTGGACTAGGGTTGTGGTTTTAGCTGGAAAGGTTAATTTAGAAGGAGAGTTATATCTTTCTAAAAATATTCCTTATACAATAGAGACTTTGGCTATAGAGTTTAATAGAGACGTCGATGGTGTAAAAGCAGCTTTTGATGTGTTAATGGAATTAGAGATGGTTGAACTTACTGAAGATAAGGTATATAAAGTAATAAATTTTGCAAAGCACCAAAATATAAAGGTTAAAGAAAAAAATAAGTTATCAAATATAGAAGAAACTATAAAAAATAGAGTTAATGATGAAAAAGAAGGATATAACCCAAAAGTACAGGAGAAAATTGTTAAGCAACAAGATAATATTTGTAGGGGAGAGGAAGAAAAAATAAATAAAAATGAATCGAATTGTTTAAAAGAAGATGTAATAGAAAATGAACAAAGTAATAAGGTAAAAGATTTAACGGATGTTACTGTTAACAAAAATATCAGTATTGTCAATGATAATATGATTTATAAAGGGGGAAAGGAGAACATAACTGATAATAAGATGAGCAGTGGAGCAAAAAGTAGTCTTCCTCTAATTCTAGACGCTAAAGAAAGTAATGTGAAAAAGAAAAAAGATGCTTTATTTGAAATGTCAGAAGAAAATGACGATGAAGATATATGTGGGTTTACTGATGGAGAATATAAATTAGCACCAGGAGAGAGTATCATTACGACTCTTTCGTTTTCTTAAGGTAAGATTAATATTTTTGGAGTCTATAACCCGAATATTAGAGATTTAAAGATATATGGTGAGTTTTATAGAATAAGAATATATGTAATTTCATTAAGCTTTAAAAAAAACTGAGACAAAGCTTTCATATATGTAGGAATTTATTGACTTAGCAAAGGTATTAAGGTAATATAACAAGGATAAGTATGTTATAATTGGGAGTGAAATAATGAAAAATATTATAACAAAAGTACTACCTAATGGAATTGCAGAAGAAGTTGGAATTGAAGTTAATGATGTTTTATTATCAATAAATGATAACAAGATAGATGATGTTATAGATTATAAATTCTTATCTGCTGATGAGGAAATTGTTTTAGAAATAGAAAAACCTGATGGTGAAGTATGGGAAGTTGAAATAGAAAAGGAATATGGAGAGGACTTAGGCATAGAATTTGGCGGAGGCATAATGGATAAGGCAAAATCATGCAGCAATAAGTGCATCTTTTGTTTTATAGATCAGCTGCCAGATGGCATGAGGGAGACTCTGTATTTTAAGGACGATGATTCTAGATTATCTTTTTTACAAGGTAATTTTGTAACTTTAACTAATATGAAAGATGAAGATATTGACAGAATAATTAAATATCATATTAGTCCAATAAATATTTCTGTGCATACGACTAATCCAGAGCTAAGAGTTCAAATGTTAAATAACAGATTTGCAGGAAGCGTTTTTGAGAGAATGAAAAGATTAGCAGAGGCAGGCATTTCTATGAATGCACAGATAGTTTGTGTTCCAGGAATAAACAATGGAGAGGAACTTAAAAGAACAATTGAGGATTTATATACCTTATATCCACAAGTTTCAGATGTTGCAGTAGTGCCAATAGGAATAACTAAGTTCAGGCAAGGACTTAAACATGTTAATACATATACAAAGGAAGGATCCATAAAAGAAATTGAAAGTATTAGTAAGCTTCAAGAGAGATATATTAAAGAAACTGGATCACCATTTGTTAGATTATCTGATGAATTTTATTTAGTTGCAGGCAAGGAAATTCCTAATGAGGAATTTTATGATGACTATCATCAAATAGAAGATGGTATAGGCATGGTGAGATGCTTTAGAGATGCTATAGACAGCACTTTAGATGAGCTAGATGTAGGAATGAAAGAAAGTTTTTCTATTGTTACAGGAGAGCTTGCTTATAATGAATTGTTAGCTGCCAGCAAAAGGATAAAAGAGAAAAATCCAAACATACAGCTTGATGTTTATAAGGTAATAAATAACTACTTTGGTGAAACAATTACCATAGCAGGTCTTTTGACTGGAACTGATATAATAAATCAGCTAAAGGGAATAATAAGTACTAAGTATTTATTGATGTCTAATAACATGTTCAGAAAAGGATATGAATTAGCAGACTCTGATGAACAAATTATGCTGGATGATATGAAAATTAAAGATATTGAATCGGCTTTGGATGTTAAAGTAATTGTAGTTGATTACACAGGAGAAGATTTGATTGAGAAACTAAATGAGGCATGTGAAAGAAAATAATACGAATATGCCTAAATATAAAGAGGAGGAATAATAATGGGTAAACCGATTGTTGCAATAGTTGGAAGACCGAATGTTGGAAAGTCAACGTTATTTAATAGACTGGCGGGGAAGAGAATTTCAATAGTACAAGATACGCCAGGAGTTACTAGAGATAGAGTGTATGCGGAAGCAGAATGGTTAAATTATAGTTTTACTATGATAGATACGGGTGGTATTGAACCGGAAAGAGACGATATTATAGTCAAGCAAATGAGAAGACAGGCAAATATTGCAATTGAGACAGCAGATGTGATTGTATTCATTGTTGATGGTAAAGAAGGTTTAACACCATCAGATAATGAAGTTGCAGCTATGCTTAGAAAAAGTAAAAAGCCAGTTGTTTTAGTAGTTAATAAGGTTGATTCTTTAAAGGAAGAGGATAATGCTTGGGAATTCTATAATTTAGGTATAGGAGATCCAGTAACAATATCAGCATCACAAGGTTTAGGTCTTGGAGATATGCTTGATAAAGTAGTTGAAAACATTGATAAATCTGTATATGAAGAAGAAGAGGATGAATATATTAGAATTGCCATGATTGGTAAGCCTAATGTAGGAAAATCTTCATTAATTAATAAATTACTTGGTGAAGAAAGAGTAATAGTATCAGATGTACCAGGTACTACAAGAGATGCAATAGACAGCCACTTAGAAACAGAAAACGGAAAGTTCATTTTAATTGATACAGCAGGACTTAGAAGAAAGAGCAAAGTTAAAGAAGAAATTGAAAGATACAGCGTAGTAAGAACCTATGCAGCAATTGAAAGAGCAGATGTATGCATACTTATGATAGATGCAACTGAAGGTATTACAGAACAAGATGAAAAGATTATTGGTTATGCTCACGAAATGAGAAAAGCTATCATGGTTATAGTTAATAAGTGGGATCTTGTTGAAAAAGATGATAAAACTTTAGATAAATTTAAAAAAGACTTACAACAAAATTTGAAATTCTTAAGTTATGCTGAATATCTGTTTATTTCTGCATTAACTGGTCAAAGAGTAGGAAAAGTTCTTGATGTAGCAAAATATTGCTACGACAATTATAATAAGAGAATTTCAACAGGAATATTAAATGATGTTATAAGTAAGGCTGTTCTTATGAAAGAGCCCCCAGTAGTTTCTCTTAAGAGAATGAAGATTTACTATGTAACTCAGGTTGCAACTAGACCACCAAAGTTTGTTTTCTTTGTAAATGATGAAAGTACAAGACAGTTTTCATATGAGAGATATCTAGAAAATCAATTAAGAAATAGTTTTGACTTTAAAGGAACTGGTATTCAGATTGAATATAGACAAAGAAAGGAATAATTATGAGTAAAATTACTTTTCTAGGAGGAGGCAGTTTTGGAACTGCCTTAGCTGCTTTGCTTGCAGAAAAAAATAATATTGTTAATATATATGACAGAGATCAAAATGTTGTTAACGAAATTAACCTTGAGAGAAAAAATGAAAAGTATATGAAAGACTTAATAATTCCAAACGGAGTTACTGCGTTTAATAACATTGATGAGGCTATAAAGGATGCTGAATATATAGTATTATCAGTTCCTTCACATGTTATCAGAAGCATGTGTAAAGCAATAAAAGGTAAAGTAGCTAATGATGTACCAATAATATCAATTGCTAAAGGAATTGAAGAAAGCAGTGATAAAAGACTATCAGTTGTAATTGAAGAAGAACTTAAGAATCCTATAGTAGTTTTATCAGGTCCAAGTCATGCTGAAGAAGTTGTTATGAAAATACCAACCACTATTGTAAGTACTTCTAAAGATATGAAATGTGCAACAGATGTCCAAGATTTATTTATGACTCCGTATTTTAGGGTGTACACTAATGACGACTTAATTGGTGTTGAAGTTGGTGGAGCCGTAAAGAATATTATAGCACTGGCAGCAGGAGTTATTGATGGGCTTGGCTATGGTGATAATACTAAAGCAGCACTTCTTACAAGAGGTATGAAGGAAATTACTAGAATTGGAATAGCTCTTGGAGGTAGAATAGAGACTTTCTATGGACTTACTGGTATGGGAGATTTAATAGTTACCTGCACATCTATGCATTCTAGAAATAGGAGAGCAGGATTATTGATTGGTAAGGGCATGTCTGTTGATGAAGCTTTAAAAGAAGTCGGCATGGTTGTTGAAGGCGTAAAAGCATGCAGGGCTTTTTATGAACTAAAAGAAAAGATCGGCATATCAATGCCAATAACTGATGGGCTTTATAAAGGTTTATTTGAAGGTAAAGATGCTAAAGTTATTGTTGATGAGCTTATGAATAGAGATAAGAAAAGTGAATTATTTTAATATATAACTTTGAAATTAAAAGTGTGTAATTTTTGGTGTAAGCAGCACACAACAATTTAATTTAAATAAATAATTATTGAATGTAGTGTATATAAGGTAGATTCTTAAAGAGGATATGTATATAGACATTTAAAAATAATAGGCTGATATAATTCTATATTTGGTCTGTTATTTTTTTTGCTTATATTGAGATTTATATTAGGTGAGTGGAGAAACATGGGGGAAATTTGTGTTGCTCCACTTTTTTTATTATAGGAGGAAATTATAGAATTCCGAAGAGGATAAGAAGACATAGAATCAAGCTTGAGAACTTTTAAAATGTTAAGCTATAACAATAATGAAGAATGTATTAGAAGATTACTAATATAATTTTATGAAATTGTAGCTAAATGCGTAAGGGCTACAGGGATTAGCAAACGTTTTTTATAAGATAACAAAAGGCAAGCAATTACTTAGATATTACTCTAAGTAATTGTATAATTAAATCGTTTTTATGAATGTAAAATAGAAATTGTCTATCTATTAATTATTGCTAGAATGCTTAGTATCATCAATGGAATCATAGAAAGCGATTTTTAACTTAATAATATTTTGATTCTTTTTAAGTTCAGCAATCTGCCTTGAAATATTCTTGCTGTGGTCAACCATCATTTGCTTTCTTAGAGGCACAGTCTCCTCGCCCTGCATGTATAGATCAATATATTGCTTAATTTCTTTGACTTGCATCCCAGTATTTTTTAAACAACAGATTATTTTGATCGCTTCCAAATCGGATTCACTAAACTGCCGATTGCCTGCACTATTTCTAGAAACAAATGGAAGTAGTCCTTCTTTATCGTAAAAGCGAATTGTATGGACTGAAAGATCAAATATTTTCGCTACATCATTGATAGTATACATATTTAAAATCTCCTTAAAATAAAAATATTACAATTATCTTGACTTAGATAGAACTCTAAGTGATACCATTATTATAGATCATGCAAGACTTAACTTCAAGTAGTGCATGAAATTACAATCACAAGGAGGATATGAAAAATATGATGCAAAAAAGTAGAATGACTATGCAAGATAAACATATCGCTCTGGTTACAGGAGCTAATCAAGGAATTGGTCTTCAAATAGCAAAGGATCTTGTGGAACATGGTTTGACTGTACTGGTTGGGTCACGTAATCTCGAACGTGGTGAGGCTGCAGTCAAGGAGGTTGGACCAAACGCTATTGCACTCCAGCTTGATGTAACAGATCAGGCTTCAATCACTGCAGCTGCGGAGTACATCCGTAAGGAGTTTGGACACCTCGACGTGCTTGTCAATAACGCCGCTATCTTTAATACGAGTAAGTCGCCAGGCATGTCTCTTGATGAGTACGCTAATTCGACCAGACCAAGCAATGTGTCACTTGATGAAATGCGAGAAGTATGGGAAACGAACGTGTTTGGTGTCCTTTCTGTTTACCAAGCGATGCTACCGCTTTTGCGTGAGGCTCCAGCAGCCAGAATCGTTAATGTATCGAGCGGACTTGGTTCGCTGACAATGAACTCTGACCCGACCTACGCCAATCGCTCGCATTTCACTTCTGTCTACCCTGCGTCCAAGACGGCTCTCAATGCTTTGACATTAGCAATGGCAATTGAGCTGGAGTCGACAGACATAAAGGTAAATGCCGTCTCTCCTGGTTTCGTGAAGACAAACCTCAATAACTATGCAGGTACGGAGTCTGTCAAAGAGGGAGCACGTGAGGCAGTGCGTGTTGCGTTATTAGGTCCGGATGGTCCAACAGGTAAATTTACGCACGCAAAACTTGGAACTCTTCCATGGTAATTGGTAAAGTCGAAAAACTATCGATCGATACAGCTAAGCCAGTAGTTTTCGTCAGCTTTTCAATGTCTGAACTTATACGGCTTTGTTATGATTTTACGCAGTCTATTTGAACTAGAGAGGCTAAGCCTTGATTAAAAAGGCTACTAGAATGCCTTTTTGTAGAGGAAATCATAGAATTTCGAAGAGTCTAAAGATAGATGAAATCTATCTTTAGACTCTTTAATATGTTGAGCTATACTTATAAAGTTAGGAGGGATATAGAGGGGAAATTGTAAAAATTTATACCAATAATTAGTGGTAAATTAACTAAAATGAAAAAAGGACTACTTAAATATTGATATTACTTTAAGTAGTCTTTTTCTTTATAATTCGCGAAAATTCAACCACATAATTTAATATTACTCTACAGCTAAATTTTTTGATATAGTATTTTTAAGAAGCATTATTAAAGAAAACCTTTTTAGCAATTTCAAAAGCTGATGCCGCTCTTGGCCAGCCAACATAAAAGGCAAGATGTGTTATAGCTTCAATTATTTCATCTTCTTTTACCCCATTATTTTTAGCGAGCTTTAGATGATATTCTAATTGTTCTGTATTTTGTCCAGCTACTAATGCTGATATTGTGATAATACTTCTATCCCTTAGAGAAAGTTCTTCTCTTCTCCATGAATCACCAAAAAGAATTTCATCAGTGTATTTTACAAAAGCTGGAGCAAAGTCACCTAGAGTTTTCTTTGCAGTAGATATTATTGCTTTATTCTTCATTGATATTCCTTCCTTTCTACATTTTATTAAATATTGATTTTATTTGATCATTTGCGCTTTACCTTCTCCAAAGGACCAGTCTTCTAATTGGGTTTCTATAAGCATTATGAACACATTTTCTTTAGGAATTTTGCAATTTATAAATAGCTTGTCAGCAATACTTCTATATAATTCCTTTTTTTGTCCACTAGTTCTGCCTGATCCACATGTAATTTGAATATATAGAATACCATCGGTCCTGTTTTTGCTAATAAGATAATTCTCATCATAGAAAATTTCTTCTTTTTTATGAGAATCAAAAACTTGAAAATAATCGTTTGAAGGAATATTAAATTTTTCAATAAGTGAATTTAATATATTTTCGCTTATTAAAGATAACTCTTTCTTATTATATTTGTCTTTATTATAACTTACTCTAACAAATGGCATTTTAAAAATCGCCTCCTTTTATTTGATATATTAATTTTACGATAGATATTTTTATTTGTATAATTGAATTAATTAATAAAGATTATCGATTTAATAGATGAAGATGAGGAATTAAAAATGGATTTAAAAGAACTTATTACTTTTCGTACTATTATTCAAGAAAGGACTTTTTCAAATGCAGCAATTAAGCTACATTATGCTCAATCTACTATAACTAATCAAGTTCAACGTTTAGAAAGAGAATTAGGTATTAAACTATTTGAGAGGGGATGGGATGCAGAATTGACTCCTGCTGGAAAAATATTTGCAGAAGAAGTTGATGAGCTTATTAAACATTGGAATTTTGTATCAGAACAAGCAAAGTTTTTACAAAAAGAAGAAATAGGCATTTTAAATATAGGAATAATAGAAACCATTGCAGTCAATATTTTACCAAGAGCACTTAAAAAGTTTGCTGAATATAAACCTAATATTACCTGTAATTTTATTGTTGGAAATACAGATTCCCTATCAAATGCTTTATTTAATAATTCTATAGATTTTGCTATTTGCTCAAACAGTAATAGATACAACTTGGACTTTGAGCCTATTTATAATGAGAAGATATCTTTTATTGTTGTTAATAATCATCTCTTTGCTGAAAAGAAATCAATTTCTATAGATAAATTGTTAGAATATCCTCTTATCATAGGTGGAAAAGATTGCTTATATAGCATTAGATTAGAAGAGGAACTTTTGAAGCTTCCTAAAAAGCCATTTTGTTATTCTGTTAGTCAAATATCTTCAATTCCTTCATTCGTAGAAAAACTTTCTGGCATAGGAGTGGTAATTTCATCTTTACAATTATCTGGAAAATTTGTGAGGCTTCCAATTAGTATTGGTGACCCATATATTCAAATTGGAATTTTGAAACAAGTCAAGAATCACTATATGTCTTCTACAAAAAAGTTATTTTTAGAAATTTTGAAGGAAGAAATTTTACTAGAGAAGTTATGATAAACGAATTAAATGTAAAGCTTCAACAAGAGGGTGTCAGAATTGTTATCAAGGGAATAGCAGAAATATTGGAAAGTGCACGATTGGCTCCATCAGGAAACAATACACAGTCTTGGAATTATATTATAGTTAAATCTGAAGAACTGAGACGAAAAGTAATGGAGGCTTGTCATAATCAAAAATGGATGATGACAGCTCCTGTTTTTATTGTAAGTGTTGCAGATGTACGATGCAGAATAAAAGAAGATATATCAATCAATGATAATAGCTCACAAGATGAAGTGAAACGAATAATTAGAGATACAGCAATTTCAAATGGATATATGCTTTTGCAAGCGAATAATTCAGGATTGGGAGTTTGCTGGGTTGCAGAGTTTACGCAAGAAGAAATCAGACCAGTATTAAACATACCTTCTGATAAATATGTACTTGGAGTTATAACGGTTGGCTATCCCGATGAGGCTCCTAAATCTCAACCAAGAAAGAATATTAGTGATATAGTACATTATGAGTTTTGGTAATGCATGTTAGAAAGAAAAAGAGTTATCATTTACAACTGATGCGGCGAACAATACCATAAGTAAATGAGAGCTTTATTAAAATTTGATATAGAATTACTAGAAATAGACTGTCATATTGAAGCGTATTCGACTAAATAATGGATTAAATTCCAAAAATACAATATAATTTTAATATTATAAAAATATAATACAAAAAACGGTAAAATATAGTGTAAACTTTGTAGAAAAATATTATAATAAGATTATTAAACATAAATCATATGAAATATTGATTTTATTATAGGGGGATATTATGAGAAGTATAAAAACAAAATTAACGGTATTCTTTGGGATTTTAATAGGAGTTATTTGTATTGGGTTGGGCATAGTGTCGTTTATAAATTCGTCTAATGCATTAAAGTCTAATTTAAACAAAACTTTACCTAAAGTTGCAGAGCAAACTGCAGATGATATTCAAGGAAGAATTGAAGGAGAATTAAATTCAGTGGCAGCTATAGCTGCAAGACCAGATATAAATAATCCGAATGATCCTTTAAAAGATAAAATGTTAATTCTCTCCAATGAAGTTAAAAGAACTGGCTGCAATAGACTGAGCTATATTGATAAAGATGGTAATCTTACAAATACATTGGGAGGAACTTCTGATGTAAAGGAACGAGACTATTTTAAGAAAGCTATGAGTGGTAAAAGCAGTGTATCAGATCCATTAATAAATAAAACTGATGGAAGTATTATAGTTACATATGCAGTTCCTATTAAATACAATGATGAGATTGTAGGTGTATTAGCATCAGCACAAGATGGTAACGATTTAAGTGATTTGACAGATCAAGTTAAAATTGGACAAACAGGTACTGCTTTTATGGTGAATGGTACTGGAGTATCAATAGCTAATTCAAATAGGGATTTAGTTCTCCAAATGAGTAATGTAATTGAGGAAGCAAAAAAAGATACTAGTTTGCAGGGGTTAGCAAATATTGAGGATAAAATGATCTCTGGAGAAACAGGAATGGGTGAATATAAATATAATGGAGTGGATAAATTTGTTGGTTATGCTCCAGTAAAAGGAACTAATTGGTCTGTGGGTGTTTCCGTACAACAAAATGAAATATTATCAGAACTAAGCACTTTGCAACTTTCGGTTTTAGGATCATCCATGGTATTTATATTACTTGGACTTGGTATAATTTACATAATTTCAAATAAAATAGCTAATGGAATAAAGTCTACAGCAAAGCATTTGGGATTATTAGCAGAAGGTAATCTGTGTGAAGAAATTCCTGATAAATACTTGAAAGGAAAAGATGAAATTGGTACGATGACCAATGCAATGAAATCAATGCAGGAATCTTTGGGAACAATGATTAAAAAAATAAAAGAAAATTCTTCGAATATTAATGTCAAATCAGAAAATTTAGCGGCAATATCAGAAGAGATAGCAAGTGTATCACAAAATGTTGCACAGGCAATAACGGAAGTTGCAAAAGGTACAAGTAATCAATCCCAAGATTTAATAAATATAACAGATATTCTCGATGAATTCAGTAAGAATTTATCTGAAATGGTTAGAGAAATACAAGTTGTTGATTCAAATTCTAGAGAGATAAGTTTAATGGCAAATGGAAGTAGTAGTGAAATGCAAGGCCTAAATGCATCGGTAGAAAATATAAGCAATTTATTTAAAGAGTTTTATAATAAAATCATAGCACTTGGAAAAGATATAAATGAGATAAATGAAATTACAAGTCTTATAAATAGTATTGCAGAGCAAACAAATTTATTGGCATTAAATGCTGCTATTGAAGCAGCAAGAGCAGGGGAAGCTGGAAAAGGTTTTTCAGTTGTTGCTGATGAAATAAGAAAACTTGCTGAACAATCAAAAGAATCCTCTGAAAATATTAGTAAATTGGTAAATGTAATATCCAATAATGCTGATAACATAGTTAAGGAATCTGTTAATATGGATAATGAAATGAGAAATCAGGCTGAAATTATAGATAATTCACTAACATCTTTCAGCAAAATAATAATAGCTGTGGATGAAGTAATTCCTAAAATTGAAACAGTTAAAAGTTCTGCTGATAAAATAGAAAAGGATAAAAACGCTATTTTGACTAGAATAGATAGATTGTCTTCAATTTCAGTAGAAGTTTCTGCATCAGCAGAGGAAATTTCAGCATCATCAGAGGAAGTAAATGCTTCAACAGAAGAAGTGGCCTCTTCTGCACAAATACTTAGTAATATGACTAGTGAAATGATAGAGGAAGTAAATAAGTTTAAAGTTTAAAATAAAGAATCTTAATGGAAGAATAGAGTCTGAATTTGAGGACTCTATTTTTAAAGTACTATAAAGAAGGAATGTACCCAATTTGGCTTGATCCAACCATGGATACAAACACAAAATATTCAAAGTAAACAATTTAACTCAACTTATATGGTTGAAAAACAAACAGATATTTTGCTATTTTTATCGATATAATTATTCCAATAACTATTACAATGACACAAATTATAAAAGTAAATGGCAAAGTTCTAGCTAAAAATATACTATCCATTCCATTGGTATTCATAAAAAGCCTCCAAAACTTTATAATTGATATTTATTTTATGCTTTAGATTAACGCAAGTATCATGAGGGTGAATTAAAAACTATATAACTTGCTATTGATACAGTGAGCCTTAACATAAATAACATAGGCTTTCTTTAAAATTATTGGTATGAGTGAGTTTAACAAGATATGTTGGCAAGAAAAAGTGCTAATTTTTGCTGAAAGGAGCACTTTTTCTTTGTCTCTAATTTTAATCTTATGATAAGGGTGTTTCTACTTTTATCTCTAATAATCTAATAGATAAAAAAATTTTGCATATTTCGTCACCATGTTCTAAGCTTATACCAGTCATATCTTTTATTTTATTGATACGGTAGAATAAGGTATTTCGATGAATATTTAATATTTTTGCAGCTTCTCCTGGAGATGAAGAATAAAAAATATACTGTTTCAATGTTTCTAGAAAATTTGTTCCATTATTTTTGTCATAAACCGCAAGCATTGAGACAGCTGGATGGCAAAAATCCAGCTGATCATATTTGCTTGAGATTAATTCATATATAATATACAATGTACAATCCTCGAATAAGGAGCAATGCATGCTTCTTTTTAGTCCTATCTCCATAGCTTTAACAGCATTCAAATAGTGTTTTTTTGAATCATTCAAAAGAGTATACTTCTGGCTGATTCCAGCATATAGATTATTTTTGCTCAAGAATTCATTAAATTCGCTATTGGTGGAGTTAAAAAGTTTATCAAATAGCAATTGATCAAGGAAAGCTACAATTCCAGGAGCATAAATAATACACTGTCCAACAGGAATGTACGATTTCAAAATTTTAAAAATGGAAGGAATCTTACTGTCGAAAGCTTCTTGTCTGTTACTTCCGATAACCATAATGTAAAGATGTTCTGTCCTAGCCCATTTTAAATAGTGTTGTTTATTTTTTATAATAGACTCATCAATCCGCTTTCCTTCTATAAGGTCAGCTAATAAGTAATTGGGGAGATTATTGTTATCCAAATTTAAAAGAATATTCTTTTGTAATTGAGCACATATAAGTGGGCTAACCTTGTCTATTAACATGAAATCAATATCTTGAAAGGAGATGCTGTTTTCGTAAACAACAAATTTTCCAATCTCTATAGTGTCAATTTTTATAGAGGCTATTAGGTTTCGTTTTGAATTGTTTTCTTTTTCAATATTATCATCTGTTTTATCTGAACATATTTGTGATAAAGTTTCTTCTGTTAGGTAAATATTTTTATTTTCACTCTGAACAAATTTAAAAACATTTTCCGCATCATAAGAAGCTGCCAAGAGCTTTCCGCTTGTATCGATTAATATCAATGGTCTTGCAAACTTTTCCCTTGCTTTATCTATCAGATATTGCAGTCCTTTGTTAGAACAAAATCCATCAAAAAGATCCTGCATGTAAAGTGCAAGCTTTATATCTATTTCATTTAGATCATTTATATCGAAGTTTTTTTTCATGGAAACCTCCTAATATTTTAGTTGTGCTTTAGTACAATTTTTAGCTTTAATATGAAACAAAATTCAAATTTGAGTACATTGTATGAGTTCTTACATTATATTATAATCAGAAATGTAAGGCAAGATAGCTATCTGGAGTGTATTGTGCTTGAGCATAATACGCTAATAAAAAATACTGTAAATTATACTGCAGGTGATTATCCAGTATTAATAAAATCGTTAAAATTGATAGTCTTTAGCCTTAAAAATATTACTATTTCATAGGAGGTAATAAAAATGTCTACTATCTTATTAAAGAACATAAAAATTTTTAATGGTATTGAATGTATAGATGCAGATAAAGTAGTAATCGAAAACGGATATATTACTGATAAAACAGAAGGAGATATTGAAATTGATGGAAATGGATGCACTTTGCTTCCAGGGCTTATAGATGCCCACATTCATTTATATCAAATTAAGAACCTAGAGGAAGCTTTGAGGTATGGTGTTACAACTATGATGGATATGGGGACACGTTCACCGGAAGTAGTTCATAATCTAAAAAAATTACCTGGTTTACCTGATATACGAAGCAGTTATAGTCCAGGTTTCGCTCCAGGAAGCCAAGTTCCAGCTAAAATGGATTATCCTGATTCTGCCTTTGTAACAAGTGCAGATGATGCAGAGCGCTTTGTGAAGGAACAGATATCATATGGTGCAGATTACATTAAAGTTATTATAGAGGGCCAAGGTGTAAGTGTTAAAGATACGCTATTTCCACCAGAGATTCTTGCTGCTATTGTCGCCAAGGCTCACACTTATGATAAAAAAGTCATTGCACATGTCACTTCTTCTAATGCTTTTAATGCTGCAATAGAAGGGGGAGTGGATGTGGTAACACATATTCCATTCGCTGAACCTTTAAGAGAAGAGGTTATTCAGTTGATGAGAAAGAACGGTACTGTGTCAGTTCCGACTATGGTAACAATGAAAGGAATTGTTGAGTCGATTAAAAAGTTTAATCCTAACGCGCCATTAAATTATGATTATGTAAAGGAAGCAGTTGCAAGACTTTATAAAGCTGGTGTGACAATTATAGCTGGAAGTGATTCTAATACTGACGATCCAACAACTCCATATTCTGCACCCTATGGGGTTTCACTTATTAATGAACTTGGACTAATGGTTGATGCTGGCTTTACGCCTATTCAAGCATTACAAAGTGCAACAAGTATGCCAGCGAAGTATTTTGGCATGAATGATAGAGGAATTATTAAGACTGGCTATAGAGCAGATATTCTTTTGATAGAAGGCGATCCGACTGTAAATATTAATGACATAAAAAATATTAAACAAGTTTGGATTGGTGGAGAGAAGATTAGTTGATTTATTACTGCTATAGTGAAATGTATCATTTAAATTTATCATATACTTTTTACAATTGTAATATTTAGGGTTAATATGCATGTATATTATATTAATGTATAAAGTAGATTATTAAGATTGCAATTTATTGGATGAACTTAAAGTAATGCCCAGACGGTATTTTAAGAAAGATTATTACATTTTAATTTAATAATTGTATTGCTAAGTTAAGGAGGTTATTATGGACTCTGATGAAGATATAGAAATACTTGTTTTAACAAAGAAATATTTAAATAAAAGTATTAAATTAGTTGAAACAGTTTTTACAGATGAAGAGGAATCCATGAAAAAAGAGATAGAGGCTAGCATTGATGAGAAGAAATTTCAAAAGTACGTAACTAAAATTGATAGGCATGTAATGAGTATTGAATATTTTACTGCGATAAATTCTAAAAAGAAGGTTATAGGATTTATCGGAATGTATACACTTATAGAAAATTATGAGAATACTATATGGCTAGGTTGGTACTGTGTTCATGCAAAATATAGAGGAAGAGGTGTAGGAAAGTTACTTTTAGATTTTATTATAGATAAAGCTAGGGAACGAGGAAAAAAGTATATTTGTCTTTATACTTCAACCGACAGCAATGAAGCTAAGGCACAAGAGATTTATGAAAAAAATGGATTCTATATAACAGAGAGAGTCAAGAAAAATGGATATGAAATTTTATACAGAAGAAAGACGTTATAGCTGCTAAAAATAAGCGTCTGCAAAATTAATTTTTTATACACTATATTGATTAATATGATAAGTAGAAAATCAATATAGTGTGTTATTTTTCTTTTGTGACAGTTTCATTTATTTGACTTTGATAAGTCTGTTTATGAGATCTCCATCGCAGTGGTTATTTTCACCTATAATAAATTTATCTAAATAATAGCTTAAGTATTTACCATAATTATTGTTAGTACTAACAAGTAGTTCATCAACATAATAAATTCCTTGCGGAATATCATCTAGCAACATTACTGCTAAAGCACCATAAATTCCGGCAGCAACTTGAAGATAGGTGGCATTAGTTTTATATTTATCATAGGTTTCTTTATTATTTAGCTTATTGTACATATAGGCTTCACTATCTTCAAAAACAAGAAGTATTCCAACCAAATCATCACCTTTTAAAGGAGCGACTTCAGGATCTAAAACTTTCATTGGCTTATTCCACAAGACATCGATATTGTTTAAATTTGACTTAATTAAGTTTGTGGTATGATCATTTATTTTGTATATAAATCCAGTTTCCATATCAAACATTTTTCCAAGTGTAACAGCTTCCTCATGAGGCATAAGGCAGCCGTAAAATTGGTTTTGCCCTAAGGTAACTTTAAATTCAAGCTCATAGACCTTGTTATAAAGAAATAGCGGCTGATGTTTTTTCATGAATGTTGGGTAGCTATAAATGGCTTCATCTAGGAAACCTTCGGGATACCAGGTGGTGTAAATAGCATTTTTATCTGCTAATTTTTCATCTTCAAAGAAGGAGGTGTCATTTTCTACTATATAACAAGCCTTAGGATGCTTATTAGGATATTTTCTCATTAAATAAATGGCCATCCATTGTACAACTCCAGGGTTCATGCCAGAACAAATTATAGCAGAAGTATTTTTAAACTTATCCCTATTGATTTCAAAAAGCCTATATCTTTCTTGCAATGAAAATCCTGCAAAAGATTCATTTTTATCAACACTTACACTTTCAAATGCGGAGTTTATATATACTATTCCTAAGGAGTTGCAGCATTTTAATACGTCAACGGTATCGCCAAAGGACATATCTAATACTATAGAGGTATTGGTTTCTTTTAAATGGGCTTTTAATTTCTTATGATTATTCACATCGAATTGATGCAGAGATATTTTATCCTTCAAATTAGGAAAACTTTTTTCATAATATTGTACATCTTTTTGCTTTAAATCAATTAGATGTAGCTTTGACGATTTAATAAAGGTATTAATAGGGTCATTTTCATCGTTTGTTGTTTTATTTAATATAGATAAAACGGATTTAGCGACACCGCCGCCGCTACCTAAAATAGATATTATGGGGCGTTTATTCCGTGACTCTTTCGTGTAATTACTTTGAGGGATAAACTGCGGTAGTGAATAGTTAATAGTATCAGATATTAGTTCGTTTATCTGACATTTATCTGACTTTAGGACTTTGCTTAAATACTTAAAAGCGCGGTAAGAATCAATTTCGATTGATATTGCAAATAAATCAACGGTAGCATACTTTTTGTTAGCATTAGTATTAAGTGTTAGCTGGCATTCGTTTAATAGGATGACAAGAGTTATTCCATGGGGATTATATAGAAAAAATGAATTATTAATTTCACCAAGATTAAGCTCTTTAATACATTCACGAATATATACATTTATTTTTTCACTATTACTTAATATAGAAGAATCACAGTTGAAAAGCTTAGCCAGCATGTGGCGATGTGAAGGGGGATATTCCATAAGATTTCTCCTTTTATATTAAATTATAATATTATTAGTATGATAACCAAAGTGGAAACGATACATCTTTAATCCTTTTACACTATTGTCTGTTAAGATCTACATAAATATCGATAAGTTTTATGTTTAAATATATATTTTAAGCGTTGGCAGTTGGGCAGTAGCCTTAAATTTGAATGGGACTCGTAATAAGTATTAATTTTGAAAGGCTTACGGCGTTGGTTATCTGGAAAGCAATATTATAATAAGCGGTATGATACGCACTGGAGTAGATGAATTAATAAAAAGAGTTCTTTAAAAATTGAATAATATGATGCTTACAATTTATGCTATAATTGATTTTGAATGGTAATATCAGACTGGTAAATATTAATAAACAATAGGAGGAATAACTATGAACATTGAAGAAATGAAAGACTATCGGAAAAAGTATAATTCAAAACTTATTGAAGCTGATAATTTCTTTAAGGAATTTGGGGCATTGGATAATAATACATATTCTGCTGGTGCAATAGATAAAAAGCATAAAGAACTTATGGGACTAGCTATTTCAGTAGTTAGCCGTTGTGACGAATGTATTTGTTATCATATAGAAGGCTGCTTAAATGCTAATGCGAATATAGATGAGATTATGGAAGCGATAAAGATAGGAGTTATTGGTGGTGGTTCCATAACTTATCCTAATGCAAGATTCGCTATGCAAGTATTAGAAGAATTTACAGCAAAAGAATAAGAGCATTTTCTTATTCACAATGAAAATCAATATTTTCTAACAAAAGTTAAATCTATAGAAATATTGATGATATATAATACGAAAGGGATATTTTAAGATTATGATTGTTGAAAAGCTAAAGATAGAGGAACTCTCACAGGTATTGGAATTGCATAAAGATATTATTCCTTTTGCAATATCATTTGATAAAGCCTTTGAAATGTATAATGAAATGTTGTTAGATGACAATTATTTTGTTGCAGTTGCTAAAGAAGAGGAAGAAGTTATTGGTTCCGCAATTGGAATATGCTGCAAGACTTTAACTGTACCGTTTCTAATAATAGAAGATGTAGTGGTTAAGGAAGGCTTGAGAGGAAAAGGTATAGGGAAAAAGATTATGGAATCACTTGACAGTTTTGCTGAAAGAAAAAAATGTGCTTATGCAATTCTTGTATCATCTGATTTTAGAAAGAAAGCACATAAATTTTATGAAAATCATGGTTTTACAGATAGTGTAAGAGGATTTAGAAAAGTATATTAGGAAAATAACAAATTACACGTTTCGTATAATAAGCTTCTTTTTATTAAATAACATTTTTGAATATCAGAGTTACTCAAAATGATAAATGAGTAATCCTGATATTTTTTTATTTAACATTAACTGTATATTTTATAACTTAAATGAATATATATATATTGGAAAAAGAATATAGGAGGGAATTTTGTGGATAATTTTAACATATACAAGGATATAGCTGATAGAACCCAAGGGGACATATATGTAGGAGTTGTAGGTCCAGTTAGAACAGGAAAATCTACATTCATAAAAAAGTTCATGGACCTTATGGTAATACCTAAAATTGATAATACTTATAAAAAAGAAAGAGCAAAAGATGAATTACCACAAAGCGGATCAGGAAAAAACATTCATACAACAGAACCTAAATTTGTTCCAAATGAAGCTGTTGAAATAAACTTAGGAGATGAAATTAAGTTCAAAGTTAGAATGGTTGACTGTGTAGGATATATTGTAAAAGGGGCATTAGGATACATGGATGGAGAACAGAGTAAAATGGTTCACACACCATGGTACGATTATGAAATTCCTTTTGAAGATGCAGCAGAAATTGGGACAAGAAAGGTAATTAAAGATCATTCAACAATAGGTCTTGTGATTACAACAGATGGTAGTATAACAGGAATAGATAGAGATGATTATATAGATGCAGAAGAGAGAGTAATATATGAATTACAATCTTTAAACAAACCATTTATTGTAGTCCTAAATACAAACAGACCTAACTCACCAGAAGCTAAGACATTAAAAAAGGAATTAGAGGATAAATATAATGTTACAGTACAAGTTATGGACGTCCAAAATATGCAGGAGGGAGACGTTCAAGATGTATTTAAACATGTACTTACAGAATTCCCTGTAAAAGAAATTAATATTGATATGCCTGAATGGTTAGAAAAGTTAGAAGGCAGCCATTGGCTTAAAAAGGATTTTTTCAACATAATTATGAACATGAGTCAAGATGTTTGTAAAGTTAGAGACATAAAGTATTGTTTGAATAATTTTGAAAATGACGATTATATGGGGAAAGCTACAATAAAAGAGGTTGATTTAGGACGTGGAATTGCCAATGTACTTATGAAACCTAAAGATGATGTTTTTTATAAAGTACTTAGTGAAATATGTGATTTAGATGTTAACTCAGAAAGTGACCTGCTTGGAATAATAAAAGATTTAACCCATGCAAAATGTGAATATGATAAAGTCAAGGATGCTTTAGATGATGTAAGGGAAACTGGATATGGATTAGTTGCACCACAGCTTGCAGAAATGAAATTTGAAGAACCGGAAATAGTTAAACAAGGAAATAAGTATGGAGTAAAGTTAAAAGCTAGTGCTCCAAGTTTGCATTTTATAAAATGTGATATAAAAACAGAAATAAGTCCATTAATGGGATCTGAAAAGGAGTCAGAGGAATTAGTAAAAGGGCTTCTTGAACAATTTGAAACAGACCCAACTCTACTTTGGCAGAGTAATATGTTTGGAAAATCCTTAGAAGTGTTAGTAAAAGAGGGATTACAAAACAAGCTTTATAAGATGCCGGAAGATGTCCAAGTAAAGATTCAAAAGACTTTACAAAAGATAATTAATGAAGGAAATGGCGGATTGATTTGTATAATACTTTAGAAGGATGTATATAAAAATTTCATATTTTCATAAAGTGTTGATTTCTAAGGGACAGTTAAATAGAAATATAATGGATGATTAATTACTACATATTTCTTTATATAAGATAGTATAAATCAACACTTTTTTTACCATGTTTTATATTAATAAGTGGAAAAATACATACCATTAGGATATAATAAAGAAAAGGATATAAATGAGGGGTATCTATGAAAAGAGAGTATAAGGCTTATAAGAAAGTTGGAAAAATAAAAGTCTCTATAAGTGAGCTCTTGGAGCTTGATTTATCTAGAATTGTTTATGCCTCTCCGGGTGTTATAAACCACATAAAAAAAAGACATGGTAAGCAATTCACCAAAAAAATGAAAGATAATATAATAGATATTATAGAAAAGATTATAAAAGATCCTGAATATGCTGGATTGGATTATAGAAGAGGAGTCTGTGGCTCTCTTGAATTAATAAGAAAAGTCGATAATATCATTATACTTTTAGGGTTGGAGATTGATTTGGAAGATGAATATATATACGTGGCAACAATGTATCCAATAACCTTGTCAAAGTTAAATTCAAGAATATACAGAGGTAGATTAATTAAAGTTGAAAAAACTGAATTAGAAGAGAAGATACTATGATATTCTTTTAATGTAAGTTTATTTTTTGAGGTGAGAAAGGGCTCCTCATGCGCTATTTTTTTAGTAACCAGAGATGCAGGATACGCCGACCTGCCAAAAAATAATAATAATATCAATGGAGATTACTTACAACATTTTAATAAATGTTTGTGGGCAATCTTTTTTTTTGGTAACTGCTTGCGAAGGCAAAGGTTTTAAATGTAATTAAAATAGTTTTATTTTAATTGTAAATTAACGTATGAGGCTGCTATTTTAAGATTTGAATTTAAATAAATAATAAAGAAACAATAGAATTGAGATTGTTTTAAGTTAAATTATAGTAAAAAATATATAAAAATGTATAACATTAAAAGATATTGTGGTAAAATGTATTTAATAAAGTTTTTTACAAATATAGAAAATTATATTAAATATGGTTTGAATTATATATAGTTTTTATATGGATGATTTTTACAATGGACTATTTTCGGGAAAATTAATATGTGCTAATTAATATGGGGAACGATGATTCATATATTTATTTTGGGCACTTTATATATGAAGAGTTACTAGTGCAACCGACCTTTATTTTTATTAAGGTCGGTCTTTTTTTATGAAAAACAGGTCAATAATTATTGAATAAAAGCAAAGCAATATGCAGGATAAGAGCAAGCTGGCAGATAAGTTGTATTAATTGCCAAATTGTTAGAATAGAAGGAGAGGGTAAAATGTTCAAGTTAATTAACAAATTAAAAATAAGAAGTAAGCTTATAGTGGTGATTTGCTGTTTTATGTTAGGGTTTATTATTTTTGGATTATGCTCATTATATTCCCTATCTAAGGTCAAAGTAAATGGGGAAATGTACAATGAAATAGTTCAAGGGAAGGACTTGGTGGCTGATATTTTACCGCCTCCAGAATACATAATAGAATCGGATTTGTTGGCATATCAACTATTAAATGAAAATGATAAGAGTAAAATAGAAGAGATAATTAAAAGAAGTGAGGAATTGGAAGAAGATTATAATGAAAGGCATGAATATTGGGATAAAACCTTGCCAAAAGGGGACATGAGGCAGTATATGATAGAAGATTCATACAAGTATGCTGCTCAGTTTTTTAAAATAAGAGATGATGAATTATTTTCAGCAGTTAGACAGGGCGATAAAGAAAAGGCAGAAAGTATAGTTAATGGACCACTTTTAGAAGCTTATAATAATCATAGGCAATACATAGACAAGGTTGTTACGTTGGCAAATGAAAATAATGCATCAGTAGAAAGACAGGCATCAGTCTTTATAAATAAGACGATAATAATATTAATTGCGGTAGCTTGTTTGGTTGCTCTTGTTGTAATTGTAATTTCAACTATTATTAACAAAACTATAACCAAGCCGTTATCTTTAGCGATAAAAAATTTAGAGTTAATTGCTAAAGGAGACTTTTCAAAAGATTTACTGCAGGAGATGACAGGGAGAAAAGATGAAATAGGAGATATAATGAGTGCAATAACTATAATGAGAAGTTCACTCAAAAAATTGTTTGAAGAAATAACTATAGGAAGCGATAATGTAAAAGAAACTGTGTGCAATATTGTCGGGAATATTAATGAACTTGATACTAATATTGAAGAAGTGGCATCTGTTACCGAAGAGTTGTCAGCAAGTATGGAAGAAAATCTCGCAGCAACTGAAGAAATGTCTGTCTCAGCAAAAGGAATAGAAGATTTTATTTGTAATATAACTAAAGAATCTAAAAAAGGAGCTGGCGAAGCTAAAATAATAAGTGACAGAGCTAAAAATATAAAAAATAATTTTGATGAATCTGAAAAGAAGGTACAAGAAATTATTAAAGAAGTTATAGGAGAGGTTCAGAAATCAATTGAAGGTTCAAAAGTAATAGAACGAATTGAGATATTATCAGATACAATAATGGAAATATCAGCACAAACTAACTTGTTAGCATTAAATGCTTCTATAGAAGCATCTAGAGCAGGAGAGTCAGGAAGAGGATTTGCAGTTGTAGCAGAAGAAATAGGAAAATTGGCTGAAGAATCTAAGACTACTGTATCTGAAATTAAAAAAGTAACTGCTCTAATAACAAATTCAGTAACAAATCTATCTTCAAGTTCTAATGATTTAATTGATTTTGTAGAGAATGAAGTTGTAAGAGAATATGATACAATGCTTAAAGTGGCCGACCAATATAGTAAAGATGCGGTTTTTATTGATTCGCTAGTACTGAAATTTAGTTCGGCTACTGAAGAGTTATCAGTTTCTTTACGTGAAATGATGGAATCTATAAATAGTGTGGCAAAAGCTTCAACCGATGGAACTCAGGGAGCAGTAAATGCGGCTCAAAAAGTGAATGATATAACTATACAATCTGACAATGTGCGAATGAAATGTAGTGGCTTGGAGGAAAATGTGCAAAGACAAAAGCAACAAATAAGTAAATTTAAGGTTTCGTAGATGATCTATACATATTTAAGAGATATAAAATAGTTTGAATATATTTATGTATTTATAAGCAGTCTAATTCCGGTTTTAATTAGGCTGTTTATTTTTTGCAAGAAGTCGTAAAAAATTAGCTTTGAAAGCTTATAAAATCATGATGTAGAGAGGTTTTAATTGACAAGTCACAATGTACAATTTTCAATTGATGAAGAAAAAATTACAGTGTTAAAAAATAAAATGTTAACAATGTGTGAACAAATCATTGACACAGAAGAATAAATTAATTATGATTGATTTAAATTGAATTGGCATAGTGTATATAAAGGAGGTGCGAATTTGATAAAAAGTATGACTAGCTTTGGAAGGGCTCAAAGTGAAGAAGGAAAAGAAGTAAGTTTTTCAGTAGAAATGAAAAGTGTAAATCATAGGTATTTAGACATAAATATCAGGATGCCTAGAACTATGTTAGCTTTAGAAGAAAAAATAAGAAATATAATTAGTAAAAGATTAAACAGAGGAAAAGTTGATGTTTTTATTAATTATAAAAATTATGGAAGTAATTCTGGAAAAGTAAATTTAAATATGGAATTAGCTAAAGAGTATTATGAATGCCTTAAAAGAATTCAAGATGAATTGAATTCAATTGATGATATATCTACGACTAAAATAGCAAGACTTCCAGATGTAATCACATTAGAAGAAAAAGAAGAAGATTTGGATAAAATTTTTTGTGAAATTTCTCCATTAATTGAAGGAGCTCTTAATTTAATGGAAGAGATGAGAAGCAGAGAAGGCGAAAAGCTAAAAACTGATATTCTGCTGAAAATTCAAATGATAGAAAAATATGTTGAAGAAATTGAAAAAGTAGCAGATTCTATACCTAAAAACTATAAGAAAAAACTTGAAGAGAGACTGAATGAGTTACTGTCTGGTGTAGATATTGATGAAACCAGAATTGCTTTAGAAGTGGCAATACTCTCTGATAAAGCTGCTGTGGATGAGGAGATTACTAGGCTCAGAAGTCATTTGAGTCAAGTAAAGAGCACTTTAGATTTAAATGAGCCAATCGGAAGAAAGCTTGATTTTATAATTCAGGAAATCAATAGAGAAGCAAATACTATAGCATCTAAATCTACAGATATAGATATGACTAATAAAGTAATTGAAATTAAAAATATTACTGAAAAAATAAGAGAACAAATTCAAAATATTGAATAATCAGGAGGAATAAAATGGGAATTAAATTAATAAATATCGGTTTTGGAAACATAGTTTCGGCCAATAGATTAGTCGCAATTGTAAGTCCGGAATCAGCGCCTATTAAAAGAATTATTCAAGAAGCAAGGGACAGGGGAATGTTAATTGATGCTACCTATGGTAGAAGGACTAGAGCGGTTATAATAACTGATAGTGATCATGTTATATTGTCAGCAGTTCAACCTGAAACTGTGGCTCACAGATTGTCTACAAAAGATGATATTGCAGTTGACGAGGATGATGAATAATGATTGCAAATGGGAGAGGATTATTAATAGTTATATCAGGACCATCAGGTGCAGGAAAGGGTACTATTTGTAAAAGCTTTTTAGAAAGAAATAAAGAAGTAGCTTTATCTGTATCAGCAACTACAAGAGATCCACGAAATGGAGAAATAGACGGTGTAAATTATCATTTCATATGTAGAGATGAATTTAAGAAGAGAATAGAAGAAGATGATTTCTTAGAATATGCAGAGGTATATGATAATTTTTATGGAACACCTAAATCAAATGTTGAAGAACTTTTAGAAAACGGTAAAGATGTTATTCTAGAAATAGATATTCAAGGTGCTTTAAAGGTTAAAGAAAATGCAAGTGATGGTGTATTTATATTTATACTTCCACCATCTATGTCTGAATTAAGACAGAGAATAATAAATCGTGGCAGCGAAACTAAAGAATCTTTAATGAAAAGATTTAAATCAGCTTACCAAGAGATAAATTTTGTATCAAAATATAATTATGCAGTGGTAAATGATAAAGTAGATGTAGCGGTCGAAAAATTAGAAGCAATAATAGCTGCTGAAAAATGCAGGGTAGATAGAATAAAAGAAAGTATATTAGATTCAAAGGAGGGAATTATTCATGAACAACTCTATGATTAATCCATCAGTGGTAGATTTATTAGAAAAGGTGCATGACAGATATTCTTTAGTAATTTTAACATCAAAAAGAGCAAGGCAAATAATAGACGGTTCTAATCCGCGTATTTCATTAAATTCAAATAAGCCTTTAACAATTGCAATAAATGAGGTAGATCAAGATGCAATTGAATATGAAGTTGTAATAGAAGGTTCAAAATAAAATGAAGAAGAATGTAGTGTTAGGTGTAAGTGGTGGAATAGCAGTATACAAAGCTTTGGATATTGTAAGTATGCTTGTAAAAAAAGACATAAATGTTGATGTCATTATGACAGAAAGCGCTACAAAGTTTGTGACACCTCTTACATTTCAATCATTAAGTCAAAATATGGTTACCTGTGACATGTTTGCAGAACCAAAGGCGTGGGAAATCCAACATATAAGTTTAGCTACAAAAGCAGATTTGCTTTTAGTAGCGCCTGCAACGGCTAATATAATTGGAAAAGTTGCAAATGGAATTGCAGATGATATGCTTTCAACTACAATAATGGCAACAAAGGCAAAGGTTATCTTTGCACCAGCTATGAACACAAATATGTATGAAAATCCTATTGTTCAAGATAATATTAAGAAGCTTAAAGCGTATGGATATGAATTTATAGATCCAATTTCAGGCAGACTTGCATGCGGTACAACTGGAGCAGGAAAGTTTGAGAGCCCAGCAGTTATAGTTGACAGAGTTTTGATGGAAATTAACGAAAAAAAAGATTTATTAAATAAAAAAGTTATAGTGACAGCAGGGCCGACTGTAGCTGAAATAGATCCAGTAAGATTCATTACAAATAAATCAACTGGAAAAATGGGATATGCAATAGCTAAAGAAGCAAGAAATAGAGGTGCTGATGTGACATTAATATCAGGTCCTACTTCTATTGAAGTGCCTATGAATGTTAACCTTATAAAAGTCTCAACAAATGAAGAGATGAGAGAGGAAGCTTTAAAAGCATTTAGCGATGCAGATATAGTTATAAAATCAGCTGCTGTTGCAGATTATAAGCCTAAAAATTATAGTACACAGAAAATTAAAAAGGCTGACAATGATTTATCTATAGATTTTATTAGAGATAATGATATTTTGCAGGAGCTTGGAAATAAAAAAGAAAAACAAATTTTAGTAGGATTCGCGGCTGAAAGTCAAAACTTAGAAGAAAATGCTAAACTTAAGCTTTCGAAAAAGAATTTAGATTATATTGTAGCAAATGATATAACCGCAGATGATACTGGTTTTGCTTCTGAGGATAACAAAGTAATTATTTTATCTAACGAAGGTAAAAAAGTGTATTTAGATAAAATGAGTAAAGAAAAAATAGCAAGTAACTTATTTGATATCATACTTGAGAAGCGCTAGAAATTTGCGCTTCTTTTGTTAATATAGGGCAAATAGATAAATAAATCTAAAATTGTAAAAAGGGGGGTGGTATAGAAGTACTATGTATGCGGAAATAATTATTAATAGCGATGCCTTAGAAATAGATCGAACATTTACATATAAAATACCGGATGAACTCGTGGAGGATATAAGGGTCGGATTTCGAGTTAAGGTCCCATTTGGAATGCGAAGTAAGCCGGTAGAAGGATTCGTATTTTCTATAGTGGATGAGAATACAGATGAAGTTCAATATAAAGTTAAAAAGATCCTAAGTTTATGCGATGATGAAGCTATATTGACAGAAGATAAAATGGAACTCATTCATTTTTTGAGAAAAAAGTATCTTTGTAAGTATATTGATGCTATCCGCCTTATGATTCCGGTTGGAATTATGAAAGGTTCAAAGGAAAAAAAGAAAAAAGTTGTATATATTAACAAGCAAATAGATGTAGACGAACTTAAGAAAGAAAATTATATAAAATTATATGATTTCATAGCTGAAAATAATGGTGTTTATACTAAAACAGAAATTACAAGTGACAAACAATTTTCTTTATACTCTCTAAATAAGCTTATAGAAAAAGATGTATTAAAGATAGAAGAACAAGTGGTTTTTAGATACAACACTCGTAAATATGAGAATTATAACAATGAATTTCTTACGGAAGAGCAAAAAAAATGTTTAAACGAAATTCTAAATGGCTCAAACTTAAAATATCTAATAAAAGGGGTTACAGGATCAGGAAAAACTGAAGTTTATATAAGATTAGTTCAGGAAATGTTAAGTCAAGGTAAGAGTGCAATTGTTTTAGTACCTGAAATATCATTAACCCCTCAAATGATAGAGCGGTTTAAAGGCAGATTTGGGGAAGATGTAGCACTATTTCATAGCAGGTTAAGCGATGGAGAGAGATTTGATGAATGGTATAGAGTAAAGACTGGAAAAGCTAAATTAGTTATAGGAGCACGTAGCGCACTGTTTTTACCACTTAAGGATCTTGGGCTTATCATAATTGATGAAGAGCATGAAAATACATATAAATCTGATCATAACCCCAAATATCATACTAGAGAAGTAAGTGAATTTATATGTGAGCAAAAAAAATGTAAACTAATATTGGGATCTGCTACGCCGAGCATTGAAAGTTATTATAAAGCATTAAAGGGTGATTATACTCTGATTGAAATGCTTAAAAGGGTTAATGGAAAGAAAATGCCGAAAATGCATATAATAGATATGAGAGAAGAGCTCAAAAGTAAAAATCTCTCATTATTCAGCAGAGAACTCTTAGAAAACATTGATAAAACTTTACAGTATAAAAAACAAGTTATTTTGTTTTTGAATAGAAGAGGTTATTCAACGTTCATTTCCTGTAGAAGCTGTGGGCATGTATTTAAGTGCCCGGAATGTGATGTCTCCATGACATATCATAAAAATGGATATTTAATATGTCATTATTGTGGAAGAGCAGAGAAGGTCACTAAGATATGTCCGAAGTGTGGCAGCAAATATGTGAAGTTTTTTGGAGCGGGAACAGAAAGAGTTGAATTGGAAGTGAAAAAGTATTTCCCAGAGGCTAAAGTGCTAAGAATGGATGTTGATACAACAAGGCATAAGAATTCACATGAATCTATTTATAATTCCTTCAAAAATGGAGAAGCGGATATTTTAATAGGAACTCAAATGGTCTCTAAAGGGTTAGATTTTAAAAATGTGACTTTGGTTGGGATTTTAGCTGCGGATATGTCTTTAAATATACCAGATTATAGATCAGCAGAAAGAACTTATCAAATAGTTACTCAGGTTGCAGGAAGAGCTGGCAGAGGTGAAGATGATGGGAAAGTTATTGTCCAAAGCTATACACCGGATCATTATAGTTTACAATATGCCAAGGAAGAGGATTATGTGTCTTTGTTTAAAAGGGAAATAGAACTTAGAAGGTTGATGAGTAATCCTCCTTTTGGTAAAATATTATTAATTAATGGTTCCTCGAAATTTGAGGAAAAATTAAAAAAATTTATGTATACTTTAGAATATAATCTGAAAAAATTAATAGTAGAAGATATTACTATGCTAGGACCGGTTCCTTGTATTATAACTAAACTAAAAGAAAATTATAGGTGGCAGATAATAATAAAAGGAAATTTTAACGATGAATTTAGCGAAAAAGTAAAAGATATACTTTATCAATTAAATAAGAGTGTATATAATGAAATAAGGATTAGTATAGATATTAATCCTAACAATATGACGTAGGGGAGAGTGCGAAAAATGGCATTAAGAAATATAAGGCAATATGGTGACGATACATTACGTAAGAAATGTAGAGAAGTTGGAAAAATAGACGATAGATTATTAACATTAATTGAAGATATGAAAGAAACTATGTATGAAGCAGATGGAGTTGGTCTTGCAGCACCTCAAGTTGGCATATTAAAAAGATTGTTTATTGTAGATATTGGGGAAGGTCCTTTAGTATTTATAAACCCTGAAATAATAGAAACAAACGGAAAACAGGTAGATGAAGAAGGTTGTCTTAGCTTACCAGGGGAAACAAGAGAGGTAATGAGACCTAATTATGTTAGAGCTAGAGCTTTAAATGAAAAAGGTGAAGAATTTGAAATAGAAAGTGAAGAATTACTTGCAAGAGCAATTTTACACGAATATGATCATCTTAATGGCACTTTGTTCATTGATAGAGCTAAAGAGCCTTTAAAAAAGTAAATAGAAGCAGGAGGAAAGCAAAATGAATATAATATTTATGGGTACTCCTGATTTTGCAGTTCCTTCTCTAAGTAAGTTAATTGAGAAATATGGTGTTAAAGCTGTCTTAACTCAACCAGATAAGCCTAAGGGAAGAGGTAAGAAACTAGCATATTCAGCAGTTAAAGAAGAGGCAGTGAAGCATGAAATTACAGTGTATCAGCCAATAAAACTTAGAGAAGATGCAGAATTAATTCAAAAATTAAAAGATCTTAAGCCGGATTTTATAATTGTAGTAGCCTTTGGACAGATTTTAACAAAAGAAGTATTAGACATACCTAAATATGGATGTATAAATCTTCATGGATCACTACTTCCGATGTATAGGGGAGCTGCACCAATTCAATGGGCAGTAATAAATGGTGAAAAAGTTTCGGGGAATACTACAATGCTTATGGATGTAGGTATAGATACAGGCGATATGCTTCTTAAAGACGAAGTCGAAATTCCCGATAGCATGACTGCAGGAGAATTGTTTGATTTATTAAAGGTAAGAGGAGCAGATCTTTTAGTTAAAAGCATAGAGGGAATAATAGATGGAAGTATAACTCCAGAAAAACAGGGAGATGAAACTTTCTATGCAAAGCCATTAGATAAAAATATTGCAAGTATTGATTGGAATAAAAGTTCAATAGAAGTTCATAATTTAGTAAGAGGATTAAATCCTTGGCCAATTGCGTATACAAATTATAATGATGAAAGAATGAAGATATTTGAAACAGAAGCTTTAAAAGAAGATACTTTAAAGGAACCAGGAACTATTATAGATGTGAGCAAAAATGGTGTTAAGGTTGCATGTAAAGAAGGTGTGCTTCTTATAAAAAAAGTACAGTTTCCAAATGGTAAGCCGCTTACTATAGAACAGTATATTAATGGGCATGAAATAAATAAAAATATAATATTAAAATAATGGAGGGATGTACTAATGCATTTTTATCCGTTTTTTGACCCAACAATGATAATGTTAATTCCAGCAATAATAATTTCATTTTGGGCACAAACTAAAATTAACAGCACATATAGTAAATATAGTGGAGTTGGAACCAGAAATGGATATACTGGACAGCAGGTTGCAAGAATGATGCTGGATGAAGCAGGACTTCATGATGTTAGAATAGAAGTTGTAAATTCTAAGCTTGGTGATCATTATGATCCATCCCAAAAGGTATTAAGATTATCACCAGAAGTTTTTTATAATGGGACCATATCTTCAGCGGGAATAGCTGCTCATGAAGTTGGGCATGCAATTCAGCATAAAGAAAGATATGCGCCGTTAGTTATAAGAAATTCAATAGTACCGGCTGTAAACCTTGGTTCAAGTTTATCATGGATATTATTTATAGCAGGTTTATTTCTAGGATTTAGAGGATTAACTACACTTGGAATACTTTTATTTTCAGGAGTGGTAATATTTCAAATAGTAACATTACCAGTTGAGTTTAATGCGTCAAGCAGAGCTTTAAGGATACTGGGCTCAAGAGGAATTTTATATGGTGATGAAACTAAAAGTGCACAAAAGGTACTAGATGCAGCGGCTATGACTTATGTAGCAGCAACACTTATGGCAGTATCACAATTAATAAGACTTATTGCAATAAGCAATGATAGAAATAGATGATTAGAAGAGGTAGCATATGGATTGTAGAAAACTAGCAGTAAAAATATTAAATAGAGTCTTAGATGAGGGAGCTTATTCTAATATAATACTAGCAAAAGAATTAAATGAAGCAGAATTAAATGATAAAGATAAGGCATTATTAACTGAAATTGTATATGGAGTTTTAAGAAGAAAGAAAACATTAGATATTATAATTTCAAACTTTGTAAAAGATATAAAGTTAATGAAAAAAGATATCTTAAATATTTTAAGAGTAGCAGTATATCAAATGAATTTCTTGGATAAGGTACCAAGCTATGCTGCATGTAATGAAGCTGTAGAAGAAGCTAAGGAAATATCAGAAAATGATTCAAAGCTTGTAAATGGTATACTTAGAAGTTTTACAAAGAACCCAGATGAAATTGAAGTTGTAGGTAATAAAATTGACGAATATGCATATAAGTTTTCTTTTGAACCTTGGATGATAAGACTACTCATTAAGCAGTATGGAGAAAATCTTTCAAAGAAAATAATGCTAGGATTAAATGCAATTCCACAAGTTAGCGTTAGAGTAAATGAGATTAAAGCTGATTATGATGAAGTTTTTGAAGAATTAGAGAAGCTTGAATATGATATTGAAGAAGGAGTTATCTGCCCAGAAGCAATTTGTATAAAAGGCGGTAAATCTATAGAAAGTAATCCTCTTTTTAAAGAAGGAAAGATTACAGTGCAAGATGAAAGTGCCATGGTTGTAGCTCCTTTATTAGAATTAGAAGAAGGCATGAAAGTCATAGATTTATGTAGTGCGCCAGGTGGAAAAACTACTCATATAGCAGAGATGCTTCAAAACACTGGAAAAGTATTAGCGTTTGATATACATGAATCTAAATTAGGATTAATAAAAGAGAATTGTGAGAGACTTGGAATAACTAACGTTGAAATTAATACAAATGATGCAACTAAGTTAAATCCTGAGCTAGTTGAATCAAGTGACAGAATACTAATAGATGTACCATGTTCAGGAATTGGAATAATCAGAAAGAAACCAGAAATTAAATGGAATAAAACTAGGTCTGATTTAAGAGAAATTATACCAATTCAACGTGAAATAATGGAAAATGCGTGGCAGTATTTACGAAGTGGCGGAATAATGGTATATTCAACTTGTACTCTAAATAAAGAAGAAAATGAAGAAAACATTGATTGGTTTTTAAGCAGCCACAAGGATTGCAGTATAAAGAAAATATTTATTGGAAATCAAAATAATTTAATATACAATAAAAATGGCTCTTTGACTATTATGCCAAATGAAAATATGGATGGCTTTTTTATTGCAAAACTTGAAAAAAGATAGTAACAGTAGGTGAGTAAATGAATAATTTGCTAGATTATACTTTAGAAGAACTTAAAGTATGGATGAAGGAAAATGGAGAGAGTGCATTTAGAGGCCAACAAGTATTATCATGGGTATATAAAGGCGTAAAAGAGTTTGAAGGTATGAAAAATATGCCTAAAAATTTAATATCAAAGCTAAAAGAAAATTTTGTTATAGATTTACCAAAAATAATAGAAGTTTATAAATCTAATATTGATGGGACAGAGAAGTTTTTATTTGGTTTTAAAGATGGAAATTTAATAGAATCCGTTCTTATGAGATATAAGCATGGAAATTCCATATGCATATCCACTCAAGTTGGATGTGCAATGGGATGTAAATTTTGTGCGTCTACTATTGAAGGGAAAGTAAGAAATTTAACAACAGGAGAAATTTTATCTCAAGTTCTTGTGGTTCAAAATTATATTAATGAGAGGATATCTAATATAGTCCTAATGGGTAGTGGAGAACCTCTAGATAATTATGAAAATGTTGTTAAATTTTTAGAAGTAGTTTCGGCAGAATATGGATTAAATATTGGTCAAAGGCATATAACATTATCTACCTGTGGACTTGTACCTAAAATATATGAGTTGGCGGATAGAGAATTAAGCGTAACTCTTGCGATTTCATTACATGCATTTAGTGATGAAAAACGAAAAGAAATTATGCCCATAGCAAACAAGTATAGTATTAATGAAATATTAGAAGCTTGCCAATATTATATCCGTAAGACAAACAGAAGAATTACATTTGAATACGCCTTAGTTAAAGATGTAAATGATGGCACGGAAGATGCAAAAGCATTAGGAAGACTATTAAAAGGTATGCTTTGCCATGTTAATTTAATACCTGTAAATGAGATAAAAGAAAATTCCTACAAAAGATCTTCCAAAAAATCAATAGATGATTTTTCAGAAATATTGAAAAACCATGGGATAGAAGTTACTGTAAGACGAGAAATGGGAAGTGACATTAACGCAGCATGTGGACAACTTAGAAGAAGTTATATACAAACCCAAGAAATAGAGAGGGAATAATATGGTAGGCTTAGTTAGTGATGTAGGATTAAAAAGAACTTTAAATGAAGATTATGCTTTGTATTTAGAAAAAGATGAATTTAAAATTTACGTGGTTGCAGATGGCATGGGTGGACATAATGCAGGAGAAGTTGCAAGTGAAATGGCTGCCGTACGAATCGTAAATTATATAAATGAAAAATTTTCTTCCAGCGAGTTGGAAGGTTTGATTGTTGAAGCTATTGAAAAGGTAAATAGAGATATATTTGATTTTTCTAATACCAATGAAAATTTAAATGGCATGGGGACTACAGTTACAGCTTGTCTTGTAACTGAAAAATTCATACATGTTGCAAACGTAGGAGATAGTTGTTGCTTAGCAATTAAGAACAATGAAATTAAAAAGATTACAAAGGATCATTCCTTAGTGCAAGAACTTGTTGATAATGGAAGTATAAGTGAAGAGGAAGCTGAGAACCACCCAAAGAAAAATATTATTACGAGAGCTTTGGGAACATCAAGTAGTGTAAATGTTGATGTGTTCGAGCTTAAAAAAGATGAATATGATTTGTATATACTATGTTCGGATGGATTAACTAATGAAGTGACAAAAGAAGAAATTCTACAAATTGTCATGGAGGAAAAGGATTATGTGAGTATGGCTGACAGATTAGTATATTTGGCAAAGGAAAAAGGCGGCAGAGATAATATAACAGTATTGTTGTTTGGAGGAGAGATATAAGTATGGATGGAATTGTACTTGGAAACAGATACGAGTTGTTAGAAAAAATAGGGGAAGGAGGCATGTCAGAGGTATTTAAAGCGAGAGATAATAAATTAAATCGTTTTGTTGCAGTAAAGATTCTAAAAAATGAGTTTTGTGATAATCCCAGCATAGTAGAGAAGTTTAAAGGTGAAGCAACCGCCATTGCAACCCTATCTGACAATAATATAGTAAATATATTGGATGTAGGAACTCAAGAGGAGATAAACTACATTGTAATGGAATATGTTAAGGGCAAAACTTTAAAAGATATAATAAAGCAAGTCGGAAAGATGAATTATGAAACAGCTATATCAGTAGCAGTTCAAATAGCTAAAGCTCTAGATTGTGCTCATAGAAACAATATAATTCACAGAGATGTTAAACCTCAGAATATTTTAGTAACTGAAGATGGAGTTATGAAGGTAACTGATTTTGGAATAGCAAAATTTTCTTCTTCAGAAACTATTACAAATACTAGTACAATAATGGGATCTGCCCACTATCTTTCTCCAGAACAAGCAAAAGGAACTTTTATTGATTGTAGAACGGATTTATATTCACTAGGAGTTGTATTATATGAAATGGTTACAGGAAGGCTTCCTTTTCAAGCAGACACTGCTGTAACTATAGCATTAAAACATCTGCAAGAAGAAGTTGTGCCGCCTAAAAGTATTAATTCAAAAGTACCTGACAGCCTGAACCAACTAATTTTAAAGGCGATGGAAAAAGATCCGATTAAGAGATATCAAACCGCTAAAGAAATGATTGCAGATCTTGAAAAGATTAAAGAAGATCCTAATGCCCTCATAGAGCCTGAAGATGAAAATGATCATACTATAATAATGTCAGCTGTGACAGAACAAATACCAAAACATGAAGAAGTGAAAAATACTAGAGATGATGAGTATGATGATGAAGATGACGATTATTATTATGAAGAAGATGATGATGATGAAAAATCAAGCGGAAAGAATAAAAAGAAAATAATAAAAATAGGTATAGTTGCTGTTTTAGTATTAGTATTACTGGGGATAGGTGTTGGTACATATATGCTTAAAACGGGTTCAGTCAGCAGCAAACAAGTTCAAGTGCCAGATGTAACTGGAGAAACTGTTGATGATGCTACAAAGCAGCTTCAAGCCTTAAATTTAGAACTGGTAAATGCGGGAAAAGAAGCTAGTGATAAACCAGAAGGAACAATTACTAAAATGAATCCAGATGCTGGAACAATGGTTAATGAAAAAAGCCAGGTTAGGGTTATTGTAAGCAGTGGAACAGAAAAGAGCAAAATGCCAGATTTTAGAGAGGATACTTTAGAACAGGCAAAAACAATTTTAGATTCTATGGGCTTAAAACTCGATGATAAAAATATAACATATGACTACAGTGATGATATACCAAAAGATGAAATAATAAGTCAGACACCAAAGAAGGATGCTGATATTGGTGCAGATGATAAGATAACAGTGGTCGTAAGTAAAGGACCAGAGGTTAAATATGTTCAGGTACCAAGTGTAAAGGGCTTTGATGAAGATAGAGCTAAGAGTACATTGTCTAATGCAGGCTTAAAGGCCTCTGTAAATTATCAAACAACTGAAAATCAAACTGATAATGGTAAGGTATTGTTCCAATCAGGTAATGATAAGGAAAAAGCAGGAACAACTATTACTATAACAGTAGGCTCTTATACGCCAAAACAAGAACCTCCTGCAACAGCTAATCCAGGAGATACAGGAGATACAGGAGATACTAAATCAAATAACAATCCAAGTAAAAGTGGAGGAAATACATCACAAAGCGGGCAAGGTAATACAGCAAGTAATTCACAACAAGGTCCAGGAAGTACAAATTCTCCAGGAGGATCTCCAGTAGAAGGACCTAGCACTCAAACATCAACAAATAAAACAACAAATCACTAAAAAGGTAAAAGGAGAGGTTGATATAAAAGACCTCTCCTTTTATAATATATGTATCATATTGGTAACGATCAACATGGTAAGAATTAGATATATGACTTATAATTTGAGGTGTATGTAAATTATTATATTTTATTAAAAAATATTTGCGGGTTATTAGTAAATTTTTTTGTAAATTTCGATATAATAGTTTTAGATTATTTATATTTAGAGATAATTTCAGGTATAGAATGTAGATAGAATAAATATGTATATGATTTAGTAAGGAAATGTATAAGTTTAATTTTATATTTAGGTATTTATATATTAAATCTTTGATTATAGATATTAATATTTTAAAGAATTATTGAAATACAAATTTAGGTTTTTAGATTTTATAAAACATGGAGGGAAAATATGAATGGAAAGATAATAAAGGGAATAGGAGGCTTTTATTATATTAAGACAGAAGAAGGCTTAATAGAATGTAAAGCTAGGGGGAAATTTAGACATAATGCCATAAAGCCTATGGTTGGAGATGACGTTACAATAAAAATAGAGAATGGAGAAGGAGTTATTGAAAAAATACATGAGAGGAAAAGTGAGCTTATAAGGCCGACAGTTGCAAATGTATCTCTTGCATTTATTGTTTTTGCAATTAAGAATCCAGATATAAATTTTGAGCTATTAAACAAGTTTTTAATTTTATGTGAGCACAACAATATTGAGGTCATAGTCTGCTTGAATAAAATAGATTTAGTATCTGAAGAGGAACGTGAGGAAATAAAGAAAAGAATAAATGATATAGGCTATGAGGTACTTTATATTAATGCTAAAAAAGGAATAGGAATAGAGCGGTTAGAAGAAAAGATTAAAGGGAATATAACAGTTTTATGTGGTCCATCTGGAGCTGGAAAGTCAACGCTTATCAATAAGCTTTCAAACAAAGAGCATATGGAAACTGGAAGTGTCAGCGAAAAGATTGGCAGGGGAAAGCATACAACAAGGCATAGTGAACTTATAGAAGTTGCAGATGGATATATAGTGGATACACCTGGATTTTCTACATTGGAAATAAAGGAGCTAATGGATAAAGATTCTTTAAAGTATTGTTTTCCTGAATTTCTTCAGTATAATGATAAGTGTAAATTCAGAGGATGCTTACACTATAAAGAGCCAAATTGTGCCATAAAAGAAGCTGTAGAACAAGGGGAAATTAATAAGTATAGATATGAATTTTACGTGAAAACTTTAGAGGAAGTAATGGAGGAGGAAAAAAACAAATGGTAAAAATAGCACCATCAATATTATCAGCAGATTTTTCGAAATTAGGAGAGGACATTGAGAAAATAGATAAGGGAGGAGCAGATTTTATCCATATAGATGTAATGGATGGATCCTTTGTACCTAATATATCTTTTGGTTTACCAGTTATAAAATCAATAAGAAATAGAACAAATAAGATATTTGATGTGCATCTGATGATAGAGAATCCATCAAATTATATAGATGCATTTATAGAAGCTGGAGCTGATATAATAACGGTCCATCATGAAGCAGATAGACATATAGACAGAACAATTAATTATATTAAGTCTAAAGGGAAGAAAGCAGCAGTTTCTTTAAACCCAGGGACTCCAACAAGCGTTCTTAAAGATTTAATACCAAGTTTAGATATGGTTTTAATTATGTCTGTGAATCCAGGGTTTGGAGGACAAAAATTTATCCCATATTCTTTGGATAAAATTAGAGAAATAAAAGAGCTTAGTAATAAACTTAATCCATCGTTATTAATAGAAGTTGATGGGGGAATTGATAAGTCTAATGTGAAAGCTGTTATAGAAGCAGGTGCAAATGTTATTGTAGCTGGATCAGCAGTATTTAATGGTGGAGAAGTCAGCGACAATATAAAAGCCTTAAGGGGGTAATAATTTGAAGGTAGCAATTATAAGTGGAGGAGATCCACCCTCAGAAAATTTATTGAGAAAGCATCTTGAAGGAGTAGATTTCATAATAGCTGCTGACAAAGGTAGTGAATGTCTTTATAAATATAATATCTCGCCAGACTTGCTTTTAGGAGATTTTGATTCAGCTAAAAAGGAAATTTTGGATAAAATGAAATTGAAAGCTAAAGAAGTTTTAGAGTTCCCACCAGAAAAAGATTATACAGATACAGAAATTGCAATAATGGAAGCAATTAAAAGAGGAGCTAAGAAAATATATTTATTTGGAGCAATTGGGTCTAGAGTAGATCATACACTAGGTAATATAGGTCTTCTTTTAACGACTAAGAAAAAAGGAGCGGTTTTAGAAATAATCGATGATAACAACAGGTTATACCTAGGTGAAAGTAAGATGACTTTGTCTGGTGAAATTGGTGAGAATATTTCATTTCATGCACTAAGTGATAAAGTCATTAATTTTAGTATTAAGGGTGCAAAATACAATTTAGATGGTTATGATATGAGTTTGCTTGATCCGAGGGCTATATGTAATGAGTTTATTGATATGCCAATAGACATTAGCTACGATGAAGGGGAAATTTTAGTTATTCATTCAATTGACTAATAGTACATAAATATTAATGAACAATGGACAATGAACAACTTGCAATAATTAAGGTAGAAAAGCTTGCAGATTTTCTAAACAATAAAAAATTAAGAAATTCCGAAAGGAATTTTATCCTAAATTATGCATTGTCAATTAAAAAATATTTTAGTGGAAGTAAATAAAATATTTTTGTAAAATAGGAACATTATTCTATTTAATTGAATATTAATATAATAACATGAATTTTAATTTGGAGTCATGGGTTAAATATTAATATTATAGGAGGATATTAATGAAAATAATAGCTTTTAAATTGCCTAAGTTTTTATCAAATATAATAAAGTTTTTTAGAAAGAAAAGCTAGGCTACATAGGATATGTTTGTATTTATTTAGATATGAAAATGCTTCTAAGTTATAATAAGGCAAAACAAAAAATGCAATTGGGATAACAATTGCATTTTTTATTATGAACTATATTGCTCTTTGAACCTTTCCAGATCTAAGGCATCTTGTACATACATGAACAGTTTTTGGTGTTCCGTTAACTAAAGCTTTTACTTTCTTTATGTTAGGAGCCCAAGTTCTCTTTGATTGACGATGTGAATGGCTGTATTGTACACCTGCTACAACACCCTTATCACAAATTTCGCATCTTCTTGCCATTAGAAAACACCTCCTTATATTCCAAAGATAATCATCTTCAATAGGACAGAGTAAATTATATCATAGGAAAATGTAATAGGCAAGAGAATTTATTAATTATGAGTTATAAGTTTGTTTTATAAATTGTTTACCTATATTTGGGGAATACTTGAATAAAATATTGTTCTAATATAGAATATAAAATAAGATATAAGAATTTAGGAGGAATATGAATGGTTGGATTTTCAAACGAAAATGGCAATATAAATTATTCAGAGGAAGTATTAGCTAAGATTGTAGGATTATCTACAATGGAATGCTATGGTGTAGTTGGAATGGTTTCTAGAAATGCTAGTGAAGGATTCTGGGAACTTATAGGGATAGAAAATTTAGGAAAAGGCGTAAAGATACAATTAACAGATGAGAAAAAATTACAGATAGAATTATTCATAATGGTTGAATATGGAACAAAAATATCTGTTATATCTAATAATATAATTCAAAAGGTTCGTTATAGCGTTGAAAACTATACAGGTTTAAAGGTTTCATCTATAACAGTAAATGTGCAAGCGGTTAGAGTTTAGGAGGTTAAACTAAATGGAATATACAAAAATTAACGGCCATGATTTTTATAACATGGTTGTAAATGCTAGCAACAAATTATTAGAACAAAGTGATTTTGTAAATGCACTAAATGTATTTCCAGTTCCTGATGGAGATACCGGAACTAATATGTCTATGACATTTAAGGCAGCGGTCAAAGAAATAGAAAATATAGATACTGAATCAATAGGGGAAGTATCTAAAAGATTAGCTAAAGGTGCGCTAATGGGCGCTAGAGGTAATTCGGGCGTTATATTATCTCAAATACTAAGAGGCTTTTCAAAAGGTTTAGAAGGTAAAAAAGAAGTTGATGCTGTTGAATTTGCTATTGGTTTCTTTGAAGGATCTAAATCTGCATATAAAGCAGTTATGAGACCAACAGAAGGAACTATACTTTCTGTAATCAGAGCAGCAGCAGAAACAGCAGTAGCATCTGAGAAAAAAGATGTGATTAGCCTTATGGAAGAAATAACAGTTAGTGCAAAAGACATGCTAGATAAAACTCCAGAATTATTACCAGCACTTAAAAAAGCAAAAGTAGTTGATTCAGGTGGAATGGGATTGTATATCATACTACAAGGGATGTTTGAGGCTTTAAAGGATGGAATTAAGGCAGAAATAAAAGATATAACAGCAGGAGCATCTAATAATACATTAGCTGAGGCTACAGAAGAAATTGATATTAAGTTTGGATATTGTACAGAGTTTATAATATTAGGTGATGCAAAACACGCAAAAGCTTTCCAAGATGAAATAGAAACTCTCGGGGATTCTATGATTGTTGTTGGATATGATGACGTTATTAAAGTTCATATACATACAAATGATCCGGGATTAGTTTTATCAAAAGCCGTAGCTATAGGAGAATTATCAAAAATTAAAATTGATAATATGAGAGAAGAGCATAGAGAAATCCTAATTAATGCTAAAGACAAAGAAATAAGTCTTTTGAAGGCTCAATCTGAAGAAGCAGATAATGAAAAAAAGAAATATGGATTTATAACAGTTGCAATGGGAGATGGAATATCAAATATATTTAAGGATCTAGGCATTGACTGTGTAATTGAAGGTGGTCAGACAATGAATCCATCTACTCAAGATATTTTAGAGGCAGTGAATGGTATTAATGCTGAACATATTTTCATAATGCCTAATAATAAAAATATTATTATGGCAGCTAATCAAGCAGCAGAAATATCTGATAAAGATATATTCGTAGTACCTACAACAACTATTCCACAAGGAATAGCATGTGCTACTGTGTTTAATTTTGACTCAGAAGTTCAAGAGAATTTTAATAATTTAAAAAACGCAATTGATGAAGTTAAAACAGGTTCAGTAACTTATGCAGTTCGTGATACTGAAATAGATGGAATAAATATTAAAAAAGGAAATATGCTAGGACTTGTAGAAGGCAAGATAAAAGAAGTCGGTGAAGACAAAAAAGAGGTTGCAGGTAAAGTTCTAGATGATATGATAGATGAAGAAAGTGAACTTATTACTGTATATTATGGAGAAGAAGTAAGCGATGAGGAAGCTAAAAACTTTGAAAATGAATTACAGGAAAAATATGATGATTTAGATATACAGTTTTATAAAGGAAACCAACCACTTTACTATTATTTAATATCGGTAGAATAAATATAGATCTTTGGTTTGGTTAGAGATAAATTTAGAAGAAGATACCGATAGTTAAGAGTTATAAGTTATGAATTATGAGTTTTAGGAAGAAGAAGTTTGATTTTTATCCTTAAACTCATAACTAATAATTCATAACTCTTAACTATTTGAAGTGTACAATAAACTGACAATGATCAATTATCAAGCGTGAAACAGCCGCTTTTTTCATTAATAGAAAGGAGGAGAATGTTTGGATATATATAGTGATATTTCGGCTTTAAAGGGAGTAGGACCAAAAGCTTCTGAGAAATTAAATAGATGTGGAATTTTTAATATATTAGACATCTTGTTATATTTCCCAAGAGATTATGAATTTGTTGATGGCAATGCTGTATTTGAAGAGATTACAGGAGAAGATAAACAGATTCTAATATGTCAGGTAACGAGATTTAGAAGCGATATAAGGACAAAGACAGGAAAAACATTAACGACAATAGAATTTAAATATGATAATCACACAGTAAATGCAAAATGGTTTAATCAACGATATATAAGAAATTCTTTTAAGATAGGTGAAAAATATAATTTGATGGGTAAGTTCAAACGAATAGGGAATACTTTAGAAGTTGTAAATCCAACAATTGCGTGTGAAGAGGCACTATCAAGCGAAATTATACCTAAGTATCCATTAAAGGGTGATATAAGCAATAAGCTATTTGAAAAGTTAATAAATGAGATATTAGCACATGTGGAAGTAAAAGAGAACTTGCCACAGAACATATTAGATAAATATTACTTGATTTCTTTGAATGATGCTATAAGAAGCATACATTTCCCGGAAAATAAAGAGATGCTTGAAAAAGCAAAGACAAGACTTAAGTTTCAAGAATTGTTTACATATTCATTAAAGCTATTATTGCTAAAATATAAACTTAAAAAGAATAAAAATGGAATACTTTTTGAATGGGCAGAGGATCTGAGCAGTTTTAAAGAAAAGTTACCATTTCCACTTACGAATGCCCAAACTAGAGTTATAAGAGATATTTTAAGAGATCAAAAATCTAAGTCTTCTATGAATAGATTGATTCAAGGAGATGTTGGAAGTGGTAAAACAATTATAGCATTAATAGCTATCTTTAATGTAATAAAAAATGGCTATCAATGTGCACTTATGGCACCAACAGAAATACTTGCAGCTCAGCATTTTGAAGAAGCTAAGAAAGTTTATAAGGATTTTAACATAGAAATAGAACTGCTTACAGGTGGTACGTCTGCAAAGGAAAAGAAGAGAATTAAAGAAAGAATAAAGACATCTGAACCTATTTTAGTAATTGGAACTCATGCACTTTTTCAAGATGATGTGGAATTTGGAAAGCTTGGACTAATAGTAACAGATGAACAGCACAGGTTTGGTGTTGAACAAAGAAGTAAGCTTATAAACAAAGGGAAAAGAGCAGATTGTTTAGTTATGACAGCTACTCCTATTCCAAGAACTTTAGCTTTATACCTTTATTCAGATCTTGATGTATCAATAATCGATGAGTTACCACCAGGCAGGAAGAAAATAGATACTAGATTTTACATGGATGATAAAAGAGACATAGCTTATGACTTAGCTTATGATGAGATTAAAAAAGGAAGACAAGTATATATAGTATGCCCGCTTATTGAAGAAGATGAAAAAGAAGAATTAAAGTCAGTGGAAACCATATATAATAATCTTACAAGTGGAATATTTAAAAATTTAAAAGTTGAAATTCTCCATGGAAAAATGAAGGGGATAGAAAAAGACGAAATAATAAAAAGATTTAAAAATAATGAAATTAATGTTTTAATCTCAACAACTGTAATTGAGGTAGGGGTAAATGTGCCTAATGCGTCTGTTATGATCATAGAAAATGCAGAAAGATTCGGTTTATCTCAGCTGCATCAGCTTAGAGGAAGAGTTGGAAGAGGAGAATACGCTTCTTATTGTATCTTAATAGCAAAGGCTAAAAGCAACATAACTAAAAAAAGAATGCAGATAATGACAGAAAGCAGTGATGGCTTTTTAATCTCTGAAAAAGATTTAGAACTTAGAGGTGCAGGTGAGATGTTCGGAAAGAAACAGAGCGGTGATGAAGGCTTCATACTTGCAAATCTTTATGAAGACATAAAGATCTTAAGGTGCGCTAAATTAGAAGCAAGCAATATGTTACAAAATGAATATGAGTTAAATAAACAAATAATAAATGAATTAAGTAAAAACTTGGAGAAGAGCAGCAAATATATTTGTTTTAATTAAATTGAAATTTTATGCATATATGTGCTAATATATAAAATATATGGCGTTGTGGCATATTCAAAGAATAACAACTCAGTGTTATATACTATTTGAATTGTTATCTTATTTCACATGCCTAAGGAGGAATAAAGTTTGAGAATAATAGCAGGAAGAGCACGAGGACATAAATTGATACCTCCAGCTACAATGGAAACAAGACCAACACTAGACAGAGTTAAAGAAGCTATGTTTAGTACAATTCAATCATATATACCAGAAGGAGTTGTTGTAGACGTTTTTGCAGGAACTGGAAGTCTAGGTTTAGAAGCAGCCAGTAGAGGAGCTGATGAGGTTTATCTATTTGATAAGAGTTCAGATACTTTTCCGCTTTTAAAGCAAAATGTAGAAAATCTTAAGTTTCAGGATTTTTGTTTTCCAATGAATATTGATGCATATGAAGGGCTCAGAAAATTAGCAGGCACTGGAAAAAAGTTTGATATAATATTTATTGATCCACCTTATTGTAAGGAAATGATTCCAGAGGCAATGAAAATCGTAAAGGATAATGAAATGTTAAAGGAAGATGGAATAATAGTTACTAAAATAGATAGCATTGAAGAAATTTATGAAGGATATGAGAACATAAGGTTGTCTAAGAGTAAGAAATATGGAAATACGACTGTATGCTATTATAAGGAGAAATAAACAATGAGAGTAGCAGTATACCCAGGAAGTTTTGACCCAATAACTAATGGTCATCTCGATATTATAAAGAGAGGGACTAAAGTGTTCGATAAAATTATAGTAGCAGTATTGGTAAATGTTGAAAAAAAGTATCTTTTTGATACCAATGAAAGAGTTGAACTTATAAAGAAGGCTACAAAAGATATGAAAAATGTTGAAGTGAGAAGTTTTAATGGACTTTTAGTTAATTTCTTAAAAGAATGTGACACAAATATAATTTTAAAGGGCTTAAGAACAACTTTTGATTATGAATATGAAATGCAAATGTCATATGCAAATACTGAATTAGCTCCTGATATAGAAACTATATGTATGATGTCATCTTCTAAAAATTTACATATTAGTTCGTCAGGTGTTAAACAAATAGCAAAGTTTGGCGGAAATATTGAAGGACTAGTTCCAAGTGAAATTGTTTCGGATATAATATCGAAAATAAATAACTAAGGGGTGTTTTTATGGAAAAGATGGATGTAAATATTATTGAGCTGTTAGAATATTTACAAGACTTGGTTGAAAATTCACCAAAAGTGCCAATGAGCAGCAAGGTTATGGTTGATAAAAAAGAAATGATTGAAGTTATTGATCAAATAATAAATTATATGCCAGACCAATTTAAAAAAGCTGAATGGGTTATGAGTGAAAGAGACAGGATATTAAATGAAGCTAAAAAAGAATATGATTCTGTCCGAAAAGAAACTATGACAATGATGAGACAAAATATTGAAAAACATGATATTGTAAAGGAAGCAAAACTCAGAGCGGAAGAAATTATAGCTTCAGCACAAAGAGATGCTAAAGCTATAAGATTAGGCTCAAGAGATTATTCGGATGAAATATTAAGTCAATTAGATCATGAAATAGAAGAACAAAAAGTAAGATTAATAAAAGGTCTTCAAGAGAGCTTTGAAATAGTTGCTAAAGAAATAGATTCTAATCTAACTGGTACAGCGTCTGTTATAAAAGAGAACATAAAAGAATTACGAAGCATGAATAAATAATTTTAGAACTTTTGTTATTAAAAATAATGAAACTGTTAATAAAATTAGTAAGCCGGTTGGAAACAATAATGTATACAAATAAAAGTGAGGGGTTATTCCTAAATTAGAGGTATATACGCTTGTTGGTAGTATTTTCAGTGATACATAAGTTATAATAAAACTAAAAATTCCTTGTATTACTTTAAGAAAGATGTATTTGCTATAACTAATTTTAGTATCATTAACAAAAGAACTTACTTGAGCTATTATAGCTAGCCCTGAAAAAGAACATAGAAAACTTATTATGCTTAACTTTAAAGGAAGAGAAATTTGCAGATTAGAAATTATACTACATCCATTTGTTATTTCTATGCTTCCTAAAAGGATTGAATATAATGTCCCAGAAGCTAAGTTAAGTACTTTTTCTAAATGCATAACTGTATTATATATATAAATACTATTTTTAATGAGACATATAATTACGGAAAAAATTACTATGAACCCACCAATTGATAATGTAGTATTTATTCCGTTTTGTACGGCATTTTTTAATGCAGATCCAAAATCTATAGGTTCATATTTATGACGAGTCGAGGAACTTAAGTTTATTGAGTTCCTCTTTTTCTTTGTAATGAATCCTATAAATAACGGTGATAAGTAATTGGCAAGTAGTAAAATATAGCCTAAAGAGATATTGCCAAGTAAGGTTCCAGCAACAGAACCTATTAAAAACAATGGTCCTACATTAGAAGCTATATTTAAAAGTCTGTCATATTCTTCTTTGTCAATATACTCCATAGAATATAAGTCAACGCAGTACTTTGCACCTAGTGGATATCCACATAAAATACTTGCAACAATAGGAAAGGAACAATTTCTTGAAAGTCCTAACGGTTTACAGATTAAAGGACCTAAAAATTTTGAATAAAGATTTATTCCATCGTAATAGATTAATAAATTGCAAATAACTACAAAAGGAAATGTTGTTGGTAGTATCGACTTATACCACAATTTGCAGCCGTCTATAGCAGCTGAGATACATTCATTTATATTTATAGCCAGCAGAACTATTAAAATAGAAATTAATATACAGATTATAATATTTTTTTTAATGTTAAGCAGTTTAATTAAAACAATGATTAAGCTAATGATTAAAAACCACAAAATAGCAACATATATCATGAAATCACTCCAATCAATAATATGTATATTCCTGTGGTTATGTTAAATATTACTTAAATATGAAATCTGTTTTGGGACTTAAAGTTAAGCATACCTGAAAGGGCCTTTTAAATAATCATCCATAGGGTTTAACATAGGATTTAAAATTGAATATGCCTTTGTTCCTAGTATATCAATTTTCATATGATCACATAAATTATTTCTTGGAACTTTAACAACTATGTCAATGCTTGCTTTTTTCTTGATGTCTTTTAACATATTTTGTCCAATAGAATTAAAAGCTAGAACTCTTACGTAAGGCGCCTGAATTTTTGATAACTCAAATAAATCAAATTCTTCAAGATTCAAAAAGGATTGAGCAAGTATTCTGCTAATTCTGGTATAAGTATATCTCTTACTTTTTGATTTCAAGATCAGTTCATCTAAAGAATGTGCATTTGTAATTTCTGATAATATTTTATTATCAAGTCCTTCTGAAACGTCAGGGAGATTAAGAAGGGCGTTGCCATTTGTAAGTAACTTGTATTTGATGTATTTAAACATATCTTCTTCAAAAGTAAAAGGATAGCTCTTACACTGCAAATCGTATAAAATATTATAGCTAGCCTCTGGAATAAGGGAAGCTAGTTCGGTTAAGGGTCTTTCTTTAAGATGTTTTCTAATTGATGTAGCTGAAGAAAAGTCTGAATTTAAATTAATATCGTTGTAAGCAGCACCTTCTCGTTTTAAGGTCTTAGGAACTATTGAGCTGTTTAATCCTATTAAAGCTTTTATATATTCAATTCCTAAAATATTATTGGAATTAGATAATACAGCTGAAACTACGTTTGAATTCAAATAATCACTAAGTGCTTTTGCTCTGCTTGAATGAAAAGGCAGCCCCATTTTTATATTATCTTTCAAGAGATTTTTATATATTTCAGGTTCAGAGGCTAAGGTCTTAGCTATGTCTTTTAATATAGAAATATTTCCTTCTTCGCTTCCAAAATATAAATAATCAACTATTCCTAATGAATTTAAGAGCGATACACTTCCAAAAGCAAAATGTTCAGCTGAAGAAATTGAATAAACTAAAGGTAATTCTAAAACTAAATCCACACCGTTTTTTATTGCCATTTCAGCTCTCTTCCATTTATCTATGATTGCTGGAATTCCCCTTTGCATAAAATTGCCACTCATTACGCAAATTATACCATCTGCATTAGTATCAGCTTTAGCTTTTTGTAAATGATGCGCATGTCCTTTATGGAACGGATTGTACTCAGTAATTATTCCTGTAATTATTTTAATCATTTCCTTTCTGAATTTAGTTTATAGTTAATAATATATTAGTAATTATATAGCTTAAAATTATATTCTGTTCAAAATGTACTTATAAAGATAATGATAGTATATCATAATATAAAAATAGATAAATATTAATAATATAATTTGTTGTATTCTTTATTGAAATCTAGTTAAAAAATAAAAAAAGCATTGTTAAAAAATAAACTTTGCTGATTTTTCCAATGTTAGACGCTTATTTTCTGAAAAATCAGATTATTGTCTTGAAAGAGGAATTTTAGAGTAAACATCTTTAAAGAGAAAAAATGGTAATATGAGAGCATATATAACGCTTTTTGATGTGTTTATTAGTATAAATTTAATTATGTGATGGGTAAAATTTGAAGTTATCCATATACTAATTATTAAAAATATAAAATATATAAGGTTATTTTATAAAGAATTAAAAAGTAATTTTATATAACATTTAATTGTTAAAAAATATACTTTTCCTATATTCTTATTTTAGAATGTTGTTATCAGATAATTTAGATTATTGCAAATCTAAAGACTTCAATTTTATCTAGAATTTATGTTGAAAAATCGGCTAATATAGGAGTATAGTAATATTAGAGATAGGATAGTATGGAGAGGAGATAAGAATAATTATGGACCTTATGAAAAAAATATGGACAGCAGCACAATCTGATAAAAAGAAAATTGTTCTTCCAGAAGGAAATGAAGAAAGAAATATAGCAGCGGCACAAAAAGTAAATGAGTTAGGATTAGCATATCCGATTTTAGTAGGTAAGAAGAGCGAAATAGATAGTAAGGCTAAAGAATTAAATGTAGACTTATCAGGAATTGAAATAATAGATCCAGATGAGTCAGCTAATTTAGATAAGTATATTGAAGCTTTTTATGAGTTGAGAAAAAATAAAGGTATGACAATGGAAAAGGCAGATAGAATAGTTAGGGATCCTTTATATTTTGCTACAATGATGGTTAAATTAGATGATGCAGATGGAATGGTATCAGGAGCTATTCACACTACTGGAGATTTATTAAGACCAGGACTACAAATTATAAAAACAGCACCAGGAGTATCAGTTGTATCAAGTTTCTTTATAATGCAAGTACCAGGATCAACTTATGGAGATAATGGAACTTTATTATTTGCAGACTGTGCAGTTAATCCAAATCCTAATGAAGATGAATTAGCTGCAATAGCAATAGCAACAGCGGAAACTGCTAAAAGCTTATGCAATATGGATCCTAAGGTAGCGATGTTATCATTCTCTACAATGGGAAGTGCAAGTCATGAAGTTGTTGATAAAGTTAGAAATGCAACTCAAAAAGCAAAGGAATTAAGACCTGACCTAGATATAGATGGTGAACTTCAATTAGATGCATCAATAGTAGAAAAAGTAGCAGCACAAAAGGCACCAAATAGTAAAGTTGCAGGAAAGGCTAATGTTTTAGTATTCCCAGATTTACAAGCAGGTAATATAGGATATAAATTAGTTCAAAGATTTGCAAATGCAACAGCTATAGGACCAGTTTGCCAAGGATTTGCAAAGCCAATTAACGATTTATCAAGAGGATGTAGCTCTGATGATATAGTAAATGTTGTTGCATTAACAGCAGTTCAAGCACAAAGTGTTAAGTAATAATTAAAAAATAAGTGACAATAGAATAATATTATTAAGGACAAAGGAGAGAGAATATGAAAGTATTAGTTATAAATTGTGGAAGTTCTTCATTAAAATACCAACTTATTGATATGAGTACTGAAGAAGCTTTAGCTCAAGGACTTGTTGAAAGAATAGGGATTAATGGATCAATATTAACTCAAAAAGTTGAAGGAAAAGATAAATATATAGTTGAAACACCATTAAAAGATCATCAAGATGCAATTGAACTAGTATTAAAGAGTTTAGTTGATGAGGCTCATGGTGTAATTAAATCTATGGATGAGATCTCTGCTGTTGGTCATAGAGTTGTTCATGGTGGAGAAAAATATGCAACTTCAGTTGTAATTGATGAAACTGTAATTAAAAATCTTGGAGAGTTTACAAAGCTTGCACCACTTCATAATCCACCAAATATAATTGGTATCAATGCTTGTAAGGCTCTTATGCCAAAAACTCCAATGGTAGCAGTATTTGATACAGCTTTCCATCAAACTATGCCTGAAAAAGCATTCATGTACCCACTTCCATATGAATTGTATAAAGATGATCATATAAGAAGATATGGATTCCATGGAACATCTCACAAGTATGTAGCTGGAGAAGTTGCAAAATGGATGAAGAAGGACATAGAAGATTTAAAGACTATTACTTGTCATTTAGGTAATGGTGTAAGTGTAACAGCAGTTGATGGTGGAAAATCTATAGATACTACAATGGGATTCACTCCTTTAGATGGTATTATAATGGGATCAAGATCAGGAAGCATAGATCCAGCAATTGTTACTTACTTAGTAAAAGAAAAAGGATATTCAATAGATGAAGTAAATGATATTTTAAATAAAAAATCAGGAGTTTTAGGAGTATCAGGACTAGGAACAGACTTTAGAGATATAAGAGCTGCTGTTGAAGAAAGAAATGATCCTAGAGCATTACTTACTATGGACATTTATGGATACCAAATTAAAAAGCAAATAGGTGCTTATGCAGCAGCAATGGCTGGCGTAGATGCTATTGTATTTACAGCTGGAATTGGTGAGCATGCTCCAGAAGTAAGAGTAAGAGCTTTAACTAACATGGAATTCTTAGGAATAAAAATAGATGTAGAGAAAAATGATAACCAAAACATTGGTGATGGTATGGAAATTTCTACACCAGACTCAAAGGTAAAAGTATTTGTAATTCCTACAAATGAAGAATTAATGATAGCTAAGGAAACTTTAGCTTTAGTTTAGAGATGAGCAAAATTCTAATTAAACGCATGTAGTTTAATCAATATTATGCTGTTCTGGCACATGGACTTTTAAATTAAGCATGCTGGAGCAGCATAATTTTTAATTCATAACTTATAAATGAGTTTGTAATAAGTCTAAATTTTATCTATATTTATAATAAATGCCTTGACTTTTTGGAACTCAATTTATATAATTAGTTGTGTTTGTTTTATAAATATATGTGCTAAGGAGTGAAAATGGAGAATATTATATAGTTTACTTTATGTATATTATATAAATTATTGTCCTGTGATTTTATGAAAGTACAAATTTCTGATATTATTTCAGGTAAAGACAGAAGCAAAAATATTGATTACACTTTTGAGATACCTGTATTTGACTTTGAAGGAGATATGATTAAATCTGTAGGTCCATGTGAAGTTATTGGAGTGATTTCATCCGATAGTGATATATTAATATTAAATGCTAAAATCAAAACTAATTTAGAAATGACATGTTCCAGATGTTTAGATACCTTTATCTATCCAATAGATATTGATATAGAAGAAAGGTTTACAACTAATAGAGATAGTGAAGATGATGAAGCTATTGTTGTAATGGATGATGTTTTAGACATCACAGATATTGTTGAAAATAGTATTATTTCAACTTTACCTATTAAAAGAGTTTGTAAGAACGACTGTAAAGGGCTTTGTCAAGAATGTGGATGCAATTTAAATCATGCTTCATGTTCATGCCAAAAAGAAAATGTAGATATACGTTTTGAAGTCTTAAAAGGTTTGTTTGATAATAAGGAGGTGTAATGAATGGGTTGTCCAGCAAGAAAATCAGGAAAAGCAAAAGTAAAAGCAAGAAGATCTCAAACTTTCAAAGCTAGTTTACCTGGCATAGTTGAATGTCCACAATGCCACGAAATGAAACTTGCTCATAGAGTATGTAAGAGTTGTGGTTATTACAAAGGTAAGGAAGTTGTAGCTTCTGAAAAATAAAAAGAAAGTCTTTATGACTTTCTTTTATTATATTTAGAAAGTAATATTTATATATATGTAGCACTATTTTTATTTATAGATAAAAAATTAAAATTATCAATTCTAATTTATAAGAATAATTTATAAGTTGAATATCTATAATGAATAGTTCTACATATGTATAAATATGAATATTACATAGTAATAAATAATATGGTATAAGTGATAATTTGGGATATAAATTCTAAATGAATCACTAAAAAGTATTTTACAGAAAAGCCAGCAGTCTTTTCTATGACTAATCATGTATGACCTTTAAGAGCATTAGCCGCTTTGATTACTTAAGGCACAATCAAAAAAATAACAGACCAGTATGCTTGCCTATTTTGTGTCATAAAGGAAGCCCGACTCGCATATGCTCGCTGAGTAAGTGATTCACACAAAATCATAGATTTTGGTTCTCTACTCACGTCAGCAAATATTACTAATAGACCCGCTATGAGCAGAATTTACTTCCTTGCCTGACGCAAAATATG
>NZ_LZZL01000029.1:0-64988 GCF_002006495.1 Clostridium sp. BL-8 | reverse complement strand
TTTTCTTATGTCTTAAAGGAGTATTTTTAATAGTTAAAAAAAAAGAAAAAAGTGTTATCATGAAAACGTAGTCAAGGAGGGGTATCTAGTGAATGTCCCAAAGTAGACTATAATAAAATAATAATATCTAGCATGTTACTGATTCGATCAGGCATAAGCATAGAGAAGTAAAATGATGTAATATTTATTCGTTATATCACATATTTTTGTACAGTTTTTATAGGGTATTATCATATTTTTATGATTTAATTTAATGTACAAATAGTGTGACGAAATCCGGATATGTGTATTTTGTTTTATTTCTAAATGCTTAGGCCTTTTGTTTTTGTAACAAATAAAAAATAGGAGGTATAGAAATGGTAGGAATTATTCTTGCTAGTCACGGAGAATTTGCTAACGGTATCTTGCAATCTGGTAAGATGATTTTTGGAGAACAAGAAAACGTAAAAGCTGTTACGCTTATGCCTAGCGAAGGACCGGATGATCTTAGAGCAAAAGTGAAAGACGCAATCGCATCCTTTGACAACCAAGATGAGGTTTTAATCTTAGTTGATCTTTGGGGTGGTACACCATTCAACCAAGCGAATACTTTATTTGAAGAACACAAAGATAAGTGGGCAATCGTAGCTGGTATGAATTTACCAATGCTTATTGAAGCTTATGGTGCACGTCTTTCAATGGAATCTGCACATGAAATTGCAGCTTATATCTTAAATGCAGGTAGAGAAGGAGTTAAAGTTAAGCCAGAAAGCTTGGAACCAGTAGTTACTGGTAAATCTACAGAAGCGGGAGCAGGGCAGTCTAATGCAGGTGCACCTGGATCATTCGAATATGTTTTAGCTCGTATTGATTCTCGTTTACTTCATGGGCAAGTAGCAACTGCTTGGACAAAAACTGTGAATCCTACACGAATTATTGTCGTGTCAGATGATGTAGCTAGAGATACTCTTCGTAAGAATTTGATTACGCAAGCTTCTCCTCCGGGGGTTAAGGCTCATGTTGTTCCAGTTGATCATATGATTAAACTTGCAAAAGATGATAAGCATTTTGGAGGCCAACGTGCAATGCTTCTTTTTGAAAATCCAAAAGATGTGCTTAGAGCTGTAGAAGGTGGAATACCACTAAAGACAATCAATGTTGGTTCAATGGCTCACTCTCCAGGTAAGGTTCAACCAAGCAAAGTGCTAGCTTTCAATCAAGAAGATATCGATATATTTAATAAGCTTAAACAAGCTGGACTTACTTTTGATGTGCGTAAAGTACCAAATGATTCAAAAGCAAATATGGAAGAAATACTTAAAAAGGCACAAGAGGAATTAAAGAAATTAAAATAATCTAATTATTTAGAGAAAAAGGAGGATTAATAATCATGACTTTAAATATAGTTCAAATTATATTAGTCATTATTGTAGCATTTTTAGCTGGTGTAGAAGGTATCTTAGATGAATTCCAATTTCACCAACCGATAATTGCTTGTACATTAATTGGCTTGGTTACAGGTAATTTACTACCATGTTTAATCTTAGGTGGTACTCTTCAAATGATTGCCTTAGGTTGGGCAAATATCGGTGCTGCTGTAGCACCTGATGCAGCGCTCGCAGCTGTTGCATCTGCAATTATTTTAGTTCTTGGAGGTCAAGGTGAAGCAGGAGTTGCTTCAGCAATTGCTATTGCTGTTCCTCTAGCAGTTGCAGGACTATTATTAACAATTATTTGTCGTACACTTGCTACAGCGTTCGTACATTTTATGGATGCTGCTGCTAAAGAAGGAAATCTTAGAGCTATTGATATGTGGCAAATCGCTGCTATTTGTTTACAAGGTATACGTATTGCGATTCCAGCAGCCATGATCTTAGCAATCGGTGCTGGTCCAATTAGTGCATTACTTGCTGCTATGCCTACTTGGTTAACAGGTGGTTTAGCAATTGGTGGTGGAATGGTTGTAGCTGTTGGTTATGCAATGGTAATCAATATGATGGCTACAAAAGAAGTATGGCCATTCTTTGCAATTGGTTTTGTATTAGCAACTGTTTCACAAATCACACTTATCGGACTTGGTGCAATAGGGGTAGCTTTAGCACTTCTTTACCTAGCACTTAGCAAACAAGGTGGTTCAGGTAATGGTGGAAGTTCAAATACTGGAGATCCATTAGGTGATCTTATTGATAGATACTAAGAAGGGGGAGGACACGAAAATGGCAAAAGAATTAAAATTAACAAAAAGAGATCGTATTTCTGTTTGGTTCCGTTCATTTTTCCTTCAAGGTTCTTGGAACTATGAAAGAATGCAAAACGGTGGTTGGGCATTTGCGATGATTCCTGCAATCAGAAAATTATATAAGACTAAAGAAGAGAGAGCTGCAGCATTAGAACGTCACTTAGAGTTCTTTAACACTCATCCATATGTAGCTTCACCAGTTGTTGGTGTAACATTGGCTTTGGAAGAAGAACGTGCAAATGGTGCACCAATAGACAATGTAACTATTCAAGGTGTTAAGATTGGTATGATGGGACCTTTAGCTGGTATCGGAGATCCAGTTTTCTGGTTTACTGTAAGACCAATTTTAGGAGCATTAGCTGCTTCACTTGCTCTAGGTGGCAACATCCTTGGACCAATTATCTTCTTCTTCGCTTGGAATATAATCCGTATGGCATTTATGTGGTATACACAAGAGTTTGGTTACAAAGCAGGATCTCGTATTAGTGAAGATTTATCAGGTAATATGCTACAAGATATTACAAAAGGAGCATCCATTCTTGGTATGTTCATTTTAGGATCATTGGTTAACAGATGGGTATCTGTTAAATTTGCACCAATAGTATCAACAGTTAAATTAAGTGATGGTGCCTTCATAGACTGGAGCAAACTTCCTCAGGGAGCACAAGGTATTCAACAAGCTTTAATGCAACAAGCATCTGGGATGTCATTAACTGATAGTAAGGTTACAACACTACAAAATAACTTAGATTCATTAATCCCTGGATTTACAGGATTAATAATTACACTTATTTGTATGTGGTTACTTAAGAAGAAAGTATCTCCAATTCTAATTATTCTTGGATTATTTGTAATTGGTATTGTTGCTCATTTGATCGGATTAATGTAACAACTTTTTACTTAGCCTAGGCTTCTTAGCCTGGGCTTTTGTTAACATTAAGGCGTATGAAAGAAAGTAATAATACTAATCAAATATGTGTTACTTTTAATAGGCTTTCGAATAATTGATAAAAACATGTAAAAAATATATAATGAAAATAAATGTATGTATAAATAGAAAAGAGGTAGATCGGATGGTTCAGTCACTCAATACAAAGGTGGATCTAGCAATTGAGGCAACATCTTTTACTGGAGTTGCAGATTATGGTAAAATTATGATCGGTGACAAAGGTTTTGAGTTCTATAATTCTCGTGATTATCGTAAATTTATTCAAATTCCTTGGGAAGAGGTTGACTATGTAATTGCATCCGTATTATTTAAAGGAAAATGGATTCCACGATATGCAATCCGAACAAAGAAAAATGGTACATATACTTTTTCTTCTAAAGAATCCAAAAAAGTACTTCGTGCTGTTCGAAAATATGTTGATCCAAATCATATGGTTTATTCATTAAGTTTTTTTGATGTGGTAAAACGAGCAGTGAAATCGGTATTTAAGAAAAGTTGATGTATTAAAGAAATTATAATTAAATTATGTAAAAAGCAATTTTATTTTGGCTCGTAGTCAAGAAAGTGTTAAATAGATAAGTGAAAAATTCTCAAATGAATGGATTAAATTTTAAAATAAGACTAGATTAGTATTAATATTAATCTAGTTTTTTCATTAAACAAAAAAATAAGGAACTTACTCTTTTATGCAGTGAGCTCTTTTTTTGTGTGTTTAAAATTTTTGGGGAATAAATAATTCATTTGTAACATAATTGTATCGTATTTGTAAAATCTATATATCGAAGTGATATTTAAGAATAATTTAAGTTATAATGGGTGAAAAGGAGGAGGAATTATGGCTCAAAAAAGAATTTTGATCATTGAAGATGAAGATTCCATATCAGATTTAATTTCATTATATCTTGAAAAAGAAAATTTTATTACTGCAGTATCTAATACTGGCCAGGATGGTATTCACCTTGTAGAGAGATTTAAACCTGATTTAATATTGCTTGATTTAATGCTTCTAGACATAAGTGGGTTTGAAGTATGTAAAAGAATCTCCAGCAAATATATTATACCTATTATTATGATTACTGCTAAGTCTGATACTATAGATAAAATATTGGGTATGGAGCTTGGAGCAGATGACTATATTACAAAACCCTTTGATATAAGAGAAGTAATTGTTAGGATAAAGACCGTTTTTAGAAGAATAGATCTAATAGCTGAGGCCTCAGAAGCCAATAACTCTAGTGCAATAAAGCTGAGTAATGGGATTGAAATATATGAAGAAAGTCATGAAATTTTAAAAAATAATGAAAAAATAGAATTCACCAATAGGGAATATAGTTTATTATTATTCTTGGCTAAAAATAAAGGAAAAGTTATTTCTAGAGAGGAATTATTGGATAAAGTGTGGGGATATGATTTCATCGGAGACAGCAGAACTGTAGATATTCATATTCAAAGAATAAGGAAAAAATTAGATGAAACAAAAGGTGTATCTGTGATTGAAACTGTCTTTGGAGTTGGATACAAATTAATAGGATGAGGAAACTATTATGAAGAATTCAATACAATCAAAAATTTTAATTTCATTTTCTATTATTATATATATAGGTCTTTCTATACTTCTTTTTGCCTCCTATAAACTTACTGAGCAAAATGATAATAGTATAGTTTATGCTGATATGATTGAAGCAAAAAAAAATATGGATCAATATTTAAGACAATACTTTTTAATTAATAATATTGATTTTAATGAGGCTTCAATAATAGCAAATGCTAATGATATATCAGTGCAATTGAGTTCAATCGTTGGAGACAATGTGGAGATCTATAATTTAAATGGTAATGAAATATCGCATAATTCAGAGCAGAATAATATAGAGGATAATAATAAAGATTTAACTGATGCAATGAACGGAAAAATCAGCTATGTTACAACTTTTTACGGGGATAAGGCCAAAGTTAGCTTATCGTATCCCATAGAGGTAGATGAAAATTATATTGGAATTCTAAGATATACAAAAGATTATACACAACTTTTTAATAGCACTAAAAGATTCAGATATGTTATTAATATTCTTGTTATAGTAATTTTTAGTATGGTATTTATAGCAGCAGTTATCATATCAAGAAGAATTACTAAACCTATTAAAAAGCTTGAAGAGATTACGGAACAGATATCAAATGGTAATTTTGGCATTAACATAGATGTTAATTCGGATGATGAAATAGGTGATTTGGCAAAAAGATTTAAAATGATGGTAAAAAAAATAGAAGAACAGATAGAAATTATACGAGGAGATAGAGACATGTTAAAGGAATTGCAAGCTCAGAATAAGATCTTCTTTGATAATGTAACACATGAGCTTAAGACTCCTATTACTGTAATCATGGGATATGCACAGGCTATACAAGATAATGAGATTACTAATAAGAAATTATTCGATAAATCAATTGCTTATATCTTTAATGAAAGTAAAAGATTAAATAATATGGTGGTGGAATTATTAGAACTTTCGAAAACTTCTTCAACGAATTTTAGTTATCACTTTGAAAATGTTGATATTGCTGAGCTTATAAAAATGACTACTGATGAAATGAAGATTAAAGGGAAAAAATATAATATTGATATTTGTTGTAGTGTAATGGATAATCTCTTGTTAAAGGGTGACAGAGAAAGATTAAAGGAAGTTCTGATTAATCTTATCGATAATTCAATAAAATATGGAAATGTGAATTCTAAAATTGAGGTAAGTGCTTATAAAGAAAATAATACTATTCTTATAAGAGTTAAGGATGAAGGAGAGGGGATTACGGAAGAAAATATTGAAAAACTGTTTGAACCTTTTTATAGAGCATCGAAAAAAATTTCCAGAGAATTAGGCAGTGCAGGGCTTGGGTTAACTATAGTTAAAAGCATTGTTGAAAAACATGGAGGAAATATTGAGGTCAAGAGCAAGATAAATGAAGGCACCGAAGTAATTGTAAGATTCGAGGAGAATGAGTTATGCTAAAGTTTAATGATTTTAAAAAGCTAAGAAGTTTTTTCTCATTATTTATAACTTTATGTATTTTTATCTTTGGTTTTTATATGATAGGATTTATTTGCATGAAGAATAGTAATACAACAAATCCAGTGATAATAGAAAAAGATCTGTTTGCGGATTCTAATTTAAATAAGAGAGTTCAGGACTTTGTAATAAGCCATGTTGAACAAATAAAGATCCCTAATATTTATTATAATAAGTATGACTATATTGATAATCATCTAATGGAAGCCATGGTATATGATCCAGAAACGGGAATTCCAGAATTAAGTATCTTTGATAAAAATAATAATAACATTTCTTATTTGAATAAGAATATGGGATCCTCTTATATAGGAAAGATAAATTTAGGTTATTCTGAACAAAAAATAATGATGAATCTGTATAGTGATACCAGCAGTAATTATAATGAATTTCATCAAGATATATCTCCAGATGGACAGAAAATATTAGAACTCTTTGCAAATGATGACTATACCATTGAAACTAAACTATATGATGTTGCGCTCAAAGAAGAAACAGCTACTTATGATGAAGCTTTTCCTGTATGCTGGCTTCCAGATAGCAGTGGGTTTGTAGGGTTAGATGACTATTTATTTATACAAAGTGTAAAAAGCGTAGAAAGAAAAAATTTGTTAAAGGTAGATGATATTATAGGTAAAACTACTGATGATGAGACATCAGAAAAGAGAAACTTTGCTTTAGAAAATTTAACAGGTGGCATTGATCTTAAGGTATCTAAAGATGGGAAGTATGCATACATTTTTTCAAGAAACACAGATGAAAACAATTTGACTAACTTATTCAGTGTGAATCTAGAGGATGGGACTTTTACCAAGACAGATGTGCAAGGGATAATTAATAATATAGTACCTTTATCTTCGGATATATTATTGATACAAGGTAAAATAAGCGGAAAAACTGGAACTTTTTTATATAATATAAAGGAAAACGACTTTAAAAACATTCTTAGTGAAGAAGCATTAAGTCTTCAGGTATCTCCTGATGGAGAAAAAATAGCCTATACTGTACAAAACGGTGATACAGTAGATATACATATGGCTTATATAAATTCTGATAATATTAGTAATGATGAAGTGATTTATACGGATCGTAACTATATATCTACAATAAGATGGACTAGAGACAGCAGAAGGCTGTCATGTATAGTTAATAACATAATATATGAATTTTCTTTCAAGAATATGTGATATTGTAATAAGAAATAATGATTAAACAGTTTGTTTACAAATCTGAAATAATTGTCATTATGTCTGAAATATATGGGAGCTATAATAAAAGTATGGAATAGAACTTAACTCTTGTTAGATAAGATTAAAAAAGATAACTCACATGTGGGAATAATATTAAGAAGAAATTAGAGTTAAGATTATTCTAAATACAATATTGAGGAGATTATTTATCATGAAAAAAACAATAATAGTAGCTGCTATTGCTGCAGTAATGGTTACTTCAATTTCAAGTTATGCTGCAACTAATATTAATCAAAAGGCTTCAAATGAAAGTACACAAAACTTGGCAGTAGAGTCTAATGGTGCAGAAGTCACAAATAATCAAGAGAAGTCTAATGGAAACATAGAATATACCAAAATGACATATACTACGGAAAAAGACGGGTCATCTGATATTACTGAAACTTGGGTGAATCCAAAAACTTTTGATTTTAGACAAGATATAATAAGATCAAGTGTTGAAAGTGAAAGTGAAATACCGAAAACTGGTAATGCGGAAAAAGATGCAATGAATGCTAAAAAGATGGCAGCAGCAGCTAATGCTCCAAAGTACACAAGTACTTATACTGAAGATAATGGAAAACGTAATGTGGATATAATAAGAGATGATAATGGAAATCCAGTAAAAGGTACTGAAGATTATGTAACTCAAAAAGAGGCGGATTCTGAGGTACAAATTATACAAAAGAATCAAACATTTGCTGCTCTGAAATCATTATATGCTAATCCAGCAGATTGGAAAGATGAAGGTACAGAGACTACTTCAGACGGAAAAGTATTAAAGAAAATATCATCTGGTGACAAAAATGGAGAGGAAATGCATCTTCTTTATCTTAATGAAGATGGCCTTCCAGTTAAATCAGAATTATATATAAATGGACAACTTGCTGGAGTGGGTACTATGGAATATAAGCTTGTTCAAGATGATGGAAAGATTTTTGATACAAGTGGAGTACAATTGGAGCCACTTAACATAGATCGAAGTAAATAAGAGGAAGCTAGATAAAGCCTATAAAATCTTTAATAATTAATAAAATAAATTCATAATAAAAACATAATATATTTCAGGTTCCAAATGTTATATGTTGCCTACCATTAACTATGACCACTTATATACAGCTTAAATAGCTGCTTACAAGTGGTCATGTTTTTTTATTGTTACAAGTAGATTTACTTATAATGAATTTTAAATTAGATAATAATATTTATTTTAATCTTATAGATTTGCATTACTGATTTATAAAAGTAACCTCTAATGGATTTTTATCAACGAATCTTGGATAAGTATATTTAGGATATCCCACCATAATAGCACCAGTGATTTTCTTATTTTCAGGGATGTTAAATAATTTAAGTAATGGAGAATTATCTTTCATAGCAATTCTTTCAAACATCCCAGCCCAACATGAGCCTAAGCCTAGTGTTGGTGCATATAACTCCAAATATGTTAATGAAAGAATTGAATTTTCTCTTCCTCGTGGAAAGTTTGAATCAGCAGTTGCTAGGACAAGGCTAGATGCTCCACGCAAAATTGTATCAATTCCTTTTTCACGGTATGGTTTTGTAAATTCACTCGATACATTAACCTTTTCAAATTCTTCAATAACAATTTTAACAGCTTTATCAAGTATCTTTCTATCATCTATGATAGTATAAGATATTCCTTGAAGATTATGTCCACTAGGAGCAAAATGTGCAATATTCACAAGATCTATTAATTTTTCTCTTGGGACAGGAGTCTCTTTATATGAGCGGATTGAACGCCTTGAACGAAGGAAGTGTTCTGCCTCTTCAGGGCTTAGTTTTGGAAATTTTTTTGAGCTAGTTTGATTGGCTAATGGTGTTTTTATATTATCAATTGCTTCCCGTGGACATATGGCTACACAATGACCACAGGAAATACACTCTTCACCGCAAATTTCTTTAGGTCCATTTTCACTAAGTTCTAATACACGTTCTGGGCACTCATTTACGCACAAACCACATTTAATACATTTATCTTGATTTACAGTTATTAAATTCATTTTTATCTTCTCCTTTACTTTAAACATATTCCTTTAAGTAATAAGATTTATTTAATAGTATTATCGTATTAAAGATATCTATAATATGCTTAACAATACAAAATTAATGAAAGTAAATTCTTTTTAATACATTATACAATTAAAGAATTCTTTTAAATAGATGATAAATTATCATAGGATAAATAATCACAGCAGTATTATCAATATTAGCAGTAAATAATTATTTAGGAATATGAGCTTGTTATTTTTTTTGATTATGTCTTAAAGTATTTCACAAATTACTGATGAGTTGGTTGATTTCCAGAGGTAAATACACTTGAAGATTTAGCACGATCGTCTCTATTTAAAAGATTGTTAGTGATTAAATAATAAGCACCTGCTAGTAAAAGGACACCGCAGCTTGCAATTGTAATTCCAATAACACCAAATGAATGATATACAGAGGTACTTATCCATGAGCCAAGGGACCCGCCTAAGTAATATCCAACCATATAGAGTGAATTTAATCTACTATGATTTTGGAGACTAAGTTTATAAATCCTTCCTTGATTTAAAGACATATTCATCCTTGAACCAACATCTAAAGTAAATGTTACAAGAATTATAATTATAAGTTTAGACCAGCCTATACCTAAGATTAAAAAAGAGACAAACATTATAGCTAAAGCAAAAAGGTTCCATAAGCTTACTTTTTTGCTATTTGTAAGTTTTCCTGAAAATCCAGCGGCTAACGCACCTGCTATACCTAAAAAGCCAAAGAGTCCAACTATTGCACTTCCATAATTATAAGGAGAACCTTCTAAAATAAAGGACAATGAAACCCAGAAAATATTAAAGGCACAAAAGGCAGCAGCACCAAAAACTATTGTTTCTCTTAATACTTTTTCTTTTTTTAATAATGGAGGTAAAGATAATATGATATTTTTATAGGAACTTTCCTTTTCTACATTATCCTTTGGAAGAGAATAAAATAAATATACTGCAAAAATTAATAAAACTACTGCCGCAAATTCATGAACTCCTCTCCAGCCAATTAATTGGCCTAGAACTCCACCTAGTACTCTTCCGAGTAAAACTCCAAGAAATACTCCGGTTAATAAGTGACCAACTATTATACCTCGTTTTTCTGACGAGATATTTGACGAAACAAATGGGATTATAAGCTGCGCTGAAACACTTGAAATCCCCATAAAAAAGCCTACAATTACTATTAAATTAAAGGTAGAGACTAAAGTCATTAAATATAATAATATAGCTGAACAAATAATACTTAAAATTATTAATAGTTTTCTACTATACCTGTCTCCTAGTGGAACAATGAACAACAATCCCATTGTATATCCTATCTGTATAGATGTTACAAGCTTACCAGATGATGAAGCAGGTATAAAAAAATCATTGGAAATATTGGTTAATAAAACTTGATCGTAGTACAAATTAGCTACCATAATTGCACAAATAATTGATAAAATTAATAATAATTTGTTTGAAAAATTTTTGTTCTCTAAAGCTCTATTCATTTTCACATCTTCCTCTCTATAGCTTATGAAGATAGTGTATAATGAAAGTATTATTTTAAATAGAACCTAAGTTATCATATGATTAATAATACTATGTTTAGCAGATAAGAAGTAAGTGATAAAATTATTCGTATTATCATTAATGATTAAATATAAATGGGAGAGATAATAATGATATCTAAAAACAAGGAACTTGGATTATTTTTAAAAAAGAAAAGGTCAACATTAAGACCAGAACAATTTGGACTTAGTTTCGATAAAAAAAGAAGAGTAAAAGGGCTAAAGAGAGAAGAAGTTGCTGATTTAGCGGGAGTGAGCATTGACTGGTATGTTCGCATTGAACAAGGACAAAATGTTAATCCATCAATCGATGTGTTGCTTTCTTTAAGCAGAGTTTTGCAATTAAATAATGAAGAAAAAAGATATTTATTTAATTTGTCAGATAAAAAGTTGCCTATAGAAGACAGTGCTACCGTTACCATTTCTAATACATTACAAAAATTCTTGGATAATCAAAATCCCAGCATAGCTTATGTTACAGATAGTAAATTAACAATGATTGGATGGAATATGGCGGCACTAAAGGTTTATGGTAACTATGAAGAAATGAATGAAAAAGAGAGAAACTCAGTTTGGAGATCTTTTAATGATGATTATCTAAAGGAGCTGTTAGACAATTGGGAAGGGCATTCTAAATTACGCGTTGAACAATTGAGAGCAAATTACGGCTATTATGAGAATGATAACACAATAAATGCGATTATAAATGAATTAAATGAAAAAAATCCTCTATTTAATAAATGGTGGAATAATCAAGGTATCATGGGAACACCAGAGGGGCAAAAACTTTTACATCATCCTTTAGTAGGAGATTTATATCTAAGTTATATTTCATTTAGATCTACAGAAATAGAGGGGGCAAGTATCACAATTCAAATGCCTATAGATGATGATACAAAAGATAAATTAAAGCAGCTTATGTTAACATAAATTATGTTGTTTGTAATTGTACATAATATATTAGTGGATTTTAAGTGCCATGCTTTGCGTATTGCTAATAAAAACTAGAATTTTAATTCGGTTTATATTGTATTTACATTCATAGTATATATTTACAAGACGGAGGTGAGAAATTTGAATAAAATTTTAGTTATAGATGATGACGGTTATATTAGAGAGCTTATTTGCACAGTACTCAAAAATGAAGGATTTTCTGTGTCAGAAGCTGTAAATGGGAAGGATGCCTTAGAAAAGCTTGGAGAGGAAAAAATTGATCTTTGTGTCCTTGATATTATGATGCCTCAAATGGATGGCTACGAATTTTGTAAACAAGTACGCAGATATTATGAGGATATGCCAATTTTGATGCTGACTGCCAAAAGTGAACTGTCTCAAAAAGTAAAGGGATTTGAACTTGGTGCAGACGATTATTTAACGAAACCCTTTGAGGTTGATGAGTTGCTTGTTCGAATAAAGGCACTTTTGAGGCGCTATAAAGTAGCGGCTTCACAGGTTATTAATATTGGTAATTTAGTCATGGATAAAAGTAGTTACAGCGTTATTAGTAACAATGAACAATGCGATATACCAATGAAGGAATTTGAACTTTTATTCATGCTTGGAAGTTATTCAGGTAAAACACTTTCTCGTGATAGGCTGATTGAAGAGGTTTGGGGCCTTGATTTTGAAGGAAACGAACGAACCCTTGATGTTCATATAAATCGTCTTAGAGAAAGATTTCCATTTGAGGTTTATAAGTTTAAAATTACTACAATTCGTGGACTTGGTTACAGATTGGAGGAAGTGAAGTGAGAGGAAACGAACCTTTGATTTCAATGATACTAATTTTTTTTACAACATTACTTGGTATTACTAGCGGATATTATATTTTCATATTTATTTCAGGGCAATTAGAAAGCATGCCTTTATATCTAATCTTTATTGTTCAAAGTTTTCTTTCAGTTGTGATATATTTTGTAAGCTTGAAAATATATTTTTATTTACACCGGCGATTTACTAATAAGAATAGGAAATTTGATCTTTCACGTTTTCAAATATTAAGTGGAGCTATTGAAGCTATGAACAAGATAGCTTCTGGTGATTTCAATGTGCTTGTCAAAACAAATGAACACGACCCTTTTAATGAGATAGCAGACAATGTCAACAGAATGGCAAAAGAACTGGGCTCTTTAGAAAAACTGCGTCAAGATTTTATATCAGATGTATCACATGAAATACAATCACCGTTAACATCTATCTCAGGATTTGCTGCGCTTTTAAAAAAAGGAAATTTAAGTGAAAGCCAAATATCACATTATGCCAATATAATAGAAACTGAAAGTAGAAGGCTATCTAAATTAAGCGAAAATCTATTAAGATTATCTAATTTGGAATCGGAAGATAATAATTTAAACTTAAAGAAATATCAAATAAATAAGCAGATAGAAAGTATTTTACTCATGCTAGAACCACAGTGGTCAGTGAAAAATATAACACTTGATGTTTCTCTTGAGGAAAACATAATATGTGGAGATGAGGATTTATTAAGCCAGGTATTTATAAATTTGCTTAATAATGCTATTAAGTTTACACCAGAAAATGGGAAAATAGGCGTTAACTTATCAAGCAATGAGAATTCAATTGTATGTAAAATCTCCGATACAGGTATAGGTATTTCACCGCAAGATCAACCGCGAATTTTTGAACGGTTTTACAAAGCAGATAAATCCCGTGACCGTTCTCTAGGTGGAAACGGACTTGGACTTTCAATAGTAAAAAAGATTATTGATTTACATGGTGGGAAAATATCTCTCACAAGTGAAGTTGGAAAGGGGACGGAATTTACTGTTTGGCTTCCTAAGGTAAAATCAAATAAATAGAAATTAATATTTTTATAGCCACAGTCTGAATTAATAGATTGTGGTTTTTCTTTTTGTTTACATTGCGTTTAAATTCGATTTAAATTTAGTTTAAATAGAGATTGTATATTATGTTTGTAGAAACAAAACAGGAATTAGAATTAATAATATTAAAAAAAGATTATGCTTTATTGTTAAATGCTAATTTCATTACTTATACGACATGAAAGGAGTTTTTTATATGGAAAACATAGAAAATATGGATCAAAAATCACTATACTATCTGGAAAAGGCACCTGTTACGAAAGCAATAATACACATGGCTTTTCCTATGATACTAAGTAGTATCACATCAGTTGTCTATAATATCATTGATGCTTTTTTTATAGGTAAGCTTAATAATACTGCAATGATGGCGGCAGTGATGCTGGCACTGCCATTTTCATCAGTATTAATGGCACTTGGGCAAATGTTTGGGGTAGGTTCAGGAACATATATATCAAGACTTTTAGGTGAGGGCAATACAGATGATACCAAAAAAGTTAGTTCAATTAACTTTTGGTCATCAATGCTTATGGGTATTATTTTTATGATGATATGTCTGCCTTTTTTATCTTCTATATTGCCGATTTTAGGAGCAAGTGGTGAAACTCTGCAACATACAAGAAATTTTATTATGATACTTGTTATTGGTTCTCCAGTTATTATTGTTAATATGGCGCTTGAAGCAGCTGTACGTGCGGAGGGAGCATCAACTGTTTCTATGACTGGTACTATAGGTGGTATTATAATTAATATAATACTTAATCCTTTATTCATTTTCGGTCTTAATATGAATGTTATGGGATCAGCGTTGGCGTCTGTTTGTGGTAATATAGCTTCCGTTTTGTATTTTATATATTATCTACAAAAGAAGAGTACTGTTCAGAGTTTGTCAATTAAGTACTTTAAACCAAGTAAAAAAATTTATGGTGAAATTTTTAAGGTTGGAGTTTCAGCTTTATTACTTAGTGGATTTATGGTCATTATAGGTCTGCTTTTCAATAATTATTCCATGATTTATGGAGATAATGTTGTGGCTGGATTTGGAGTTGCACAAAGAGTTGTTCAAATTGTAGATTGTATTGGTATGGGCTTTGCAATGGGAGTTGTACCACTAATTGCATTTGCTTACTCTGCTAATAATCAAAATCGTCTCATGGAAATTGTTAAGAAAACCATATTGTATATTTTGGGTTTAACATTAGTTATAGGAGCAGTTATAAGTATATTCAGGTTACAGATTATTGGTCTTTTCAGTATTGACCCAGAGGTTATTGCCATTGGTGAAATAACTCTCATAGCTCAACTTTCCTCAACTATGTTTGCGGCCCTATGTGAATTTTTTACTGGAATCTTCCAAGCTCAAGGAGCTGGGGTACAATCAAATGTTATGGCCGCTGTAAGAGGTGTTTTATTTATTCCTATTTTGATTGTAGGAAACTTAATATTTGCTGTTAATGGCGTTATTTGGGCTATGACAGCTACAGAGGGAGTATCATGTCTGATAGGAATTATATTATGGCTTAGGGTTAGACAGAAAAATTTGACTGAAATATATGCAAATAAAGAAATGAATTAAATTAAGTTAACTTGATAAATAGGTATGCCGCTTAGTTTTCCATTTATCTCTTTACTTGCCATCAGGCTTATTGCTTTTACTGGAATCATAATTCTTTCAAATTGAATTAGATTATCCAAGCTTACAGATTCTTTATTAAATAACACTCTTCTCCCTAGAGTTATATGAGGCATAAAAAGCTTATCATAAAATGGTATCTTTCCTTCTTTTAATGAGAGGGAAAGCTTCTTGTGAAGCTCAGATAGAGTAGCATTTTCTTCTATTCCAATCCATAAAATATTTGTCTTTTTTTTCTTAAAAATACCTAAGTTATTTATTGACAATTCAAAAGGATTTATGTTTAAAACTGCTTTATCTATAGCTTCTTCTATTTTGGTAATCAGAAGTTCATCAGCTTCACCTATGAACCTAATTGTCAGATGAAAGTTATTCTTTTCTGTAAAATTATCTCCGGTGCAATGTTTTTTTATATCCGACGTTATTTTATTAAAATAATTCTTAGTGTTATTGTCAAAATATATAGCAATGTAGACTCTCAATGGATTTCTTTATCCTTTCCTTTAAGTTATAATAATTATAATTCATATTTAGTAAAGAATGAAGTTGATTCTATAAAGCATATTTAAGGAATAGGGAATTGTTTGAATTTAAACATAGGCAGCTCTGTATTATAAATAAAATTTATTTTAAAACAAAAAGCCAGTTATACCAACAAGTTTTTAGTTCATGACCTTTCACAAAGTCATAAACTAAAAGCTTTGATATAACGGTTTTTCTAGTTAAATTCTTTTATCATTTGAGTAGTAGTCAGCTAGTTGCCCATCATAATTTATAATTTGCCTATTATGATTTTTTTATCTAGAGCTAAACCAACAATTAATTTTATAATTAAAATTAATTGTTATTTATATGCTTTCTAGGTTTTGTAAATTACAACTATAAGGCTCCCATATCTTTAGCAGCATAAATAGAAGGATATTTTGGATGGAAATTTAGTTCCTCTTTAATGCGAGTCGGATCTGCAGTTAATTCCCATAGGTTATTCATAAGCCATCCATCTTCAGTAGGCGTTTGCTCTGGTCCTTCATACAGTTTATATAATTCACCTATAGCAATAGGAGTATCATCTGCAACGTTATATATGCGGCCGCCAATACCAGGTGTGCTGGCAGCAAGTAATAATGCTTGATTGACATCTTCATGATGAATCATAGATTGCTTTCTTAACGGATTCCAGTTAATCATGTAAGGTAAGATATCTTCAATGTGGGGATCACCATCACCATAGACAAATGATAATCTCATAATACGAACATCTAGCCCTTGATCACTATGCAATTTTAGTAAAGCTTTCTCGGCAGCAAGTTTTGTTTTTGGATACATTAAATTAGATGGTATAAGAACATCATCTTCTTTACATAGTCTGTTTACATTCAAATCGCGATATACATTGCCTGTACTGGTAAAAACGAATCTTGTAACACCGGCATCTAACGCTGCTTTAGCTAATTCAATAGTCGCATCTAGATTCACTGCTGTAGCTATTTCTTCATTAATATCACCTCGAAATTGAGCTGCTGTATGTACTACCACATCAACACCTCTTATAGCGTCAGCGAGATTTTTATTATTCAAAAGATCACCTATGACTACTTCAGCACCTTGTTCTTTCAATGTGAGTGCTTGCTCAGCAGTTCTTACAAGAACACGAACAGCATGCCCTTGTTTAAGTAGATATAGTACAAAACGGCTTCCAACTTTGCCTGTTGCTCCAGTTAAAAATATTTTCATATTAATTCACTCCAATCTAAACGGTTTTGTTTAAAAATTATTTTTATGTTATATTACTAATATATCAGGGGTATAATAGTTTAACCATATTGTGGTTATCGTATGATTGAGAGAGGTAGGATAAAGGAGGAAAATAAATGAAAGAGAGTATAGTGCAGCAATCGTTAGGTGAATTTTTACGTGCAAGTAGGCAGCGTATTACACCAGAACAGGTTGGCTTGCCATCACATGGACGCCGCCGAACACCAGGACTTCGACGTGAAGAGGTTGCTCAACTTGCAAACATTGGTCTTTCTTGGTATATATCTATAGAACAGGGGAAAGACGTACACCCATCTCATCAAATATTAGAAAGTCTAGCTTCTGCATTAAGATTATCTGATGATGAACGTCGATATCTTTTTTTATTATCCAAATCAGATGAATTAGAAGAAATAGAAGTTTATAAAGAAGTTAGTGAAGGATTAGAAAGAACTGTTTTCGCATTAGAACCTAATCCTGCATACATAATGAATAAATACTGGGATGTACTATTATGGAATCGTGCAGCAGAATTTTTATTTAGGTTTCCTTCATATTCTGAGAATTTAGATACAAAGCCAAACATATTGCAGTTCTTTTTAACAGATACATTAAAAAGAGAAGCTAACTCAGATTGGGAGGAAAGAGCTAAAATCATGATTGCAAGATTTAGGGCAGATTGTGCTAGATATCCCCAAGATGCAAGATTAAATGAAATGATTGAAAAATTTAAACAGGAAAGTGAATTATTCAGATTATGGTGGCCTCGTTATGAAGTTAAAACCGTTACTGATTGTCATAAAGTATGGAACCATCCTGAAATTGGAGAATTGGAGTTTGAACATGTGAATTTGCAATTATCAAACTATCCTGATTTGAAAGTAATGATTTATACAGCTTCACCTGCTACAGCAGAAAAGATTAAACAATATGTTTCTTGTGATTAAAATTACACTAATATTCTACGATAAAATAAATAGGTGTGTTGCTTTGAAACGAGAGCAGGGATTATCAGTTTTTTTATATCGCTAAAAATTGTTCTAGTATTAAAAAAAGGGTTTTATTGACAGCATAAAAGATAAATGTTACAATACATGAAATTAATAAAACCGATTAGTTATTATTTATTCAAAAAAAATTAGGCTATTAAAATGTAGAATAAGGATTGATATAGATGGAAGAAGATAAAATAAAAAGAATACGAGAAGCGGCTGAGAAAGTTTTTTTGAAAAAGGGATATAAAGAAACAAAAATAAAAGATATAGCAGATGTTGCAGGAATCTCACCAGGTACAATATACCTTTATTACAAAAATAAAAGAGAATTATTTTCTAGTTTAAATATACCAGAAGCTGAGCAGCTTAGACCTAAATATGATAAGAAAAGGCTTGAAATTTTAAAAGTAGCATTAAGCATGTTTGGAATAAACGGATATAATGCTACTTCTATGGAAGCCATAGCTTCAGCTTGTGGATTTTCCAAAGCTGTATTATATCAATATTTTAATAATAAAGAAGAGCTATTTACAGCAATTTTTGAAGAAGAAATTCTTAAGATATTTATTGAATTACCAATGAATGATGAAATAAAAGATTTCCATGAAGTTCTTACAAAGGTAGCATATAAACATTATGAAACCTTAATTGAACCGGAAAAGCTAAATCTTATTAGAGTTATTATGGCTGAGACTGGAAAGTTTCCTCAAATAGGAAAGATACTTTATGAGAATGCTATTGATGTAGCAGCGGAGAAGCTATCAGCCTATTTGGAAAAGTATAATGAGTTAGGAATAATCGATTGTCCAAATACAAAACTCTATGCTAGAAATTTCCTAGGGAATATAGTTTCTTTTGTAATTGTTGATGAACTTATTAATTCTAATAATAGAGAATTTAGCAAAGATGAAATTTTAAAAAGTATAGTGAGTATATTTGAAAAAGGCGTAAAAACTAAAAACGATTAAGATTAATATATTGAAGCAGGCATACAAAAAAGTATATCTGCTTTTTTAATTGTGAGCGGAATTTAAAAAAGTTTTAGAGGGTTAAAGAATAATAATATTTGTAATTAACTAATGAAAAATAAATAAATTTTATTGACAATTAAAGGGAGTGGTACTAGTATATAGGTAAATGAATAAATAAATACTAACCGGTAATTTAAAATTTATAAAAATATAATTATATATGAGGTGAGAAAAATGAAAAGGAATTTTAATAGAATAATTGTGATTGCAATTGTAGCAAGTGTCTTAAATGTAGGTATGGTGCCAGTATTTGCAAGTGATATCACACAAAATCCTAATATTTATGAAGTTGTACAAGCTCAAGCAAATGCAAACACCATTCTCACTTTAGATGATGCTATAAAGTCAGCAATTAGTATTAGTGAGATACTAGCACTTGATGAGAAAAAAATAAGTTATACAAACAAGATTAATGATGTTAATAAACAAATTGATGATGATCCGCAGATGGTAGGGAAACAAGAAATTCCCCTACCTGATAATAGGAAGGATCTTAATGACGATACTCGTGATGTTAAATTAAAACAGTGTAAGCAGCAAAGAGATTTTGATGAAGATAAACTAATACAGAATGTTACTAATGCTTATAATGATCTTGTTACGAGTCAAATGAGAATAGCTAAATTAAAAAAAGATATAGAGCTTAAGAATGAAGAACTAAATATTACAAAAATAAAGAATAGTATAGGTAGTGCCACAGATGTAGATGTAGACGCAAGCTCAAATTCATTAGAGGATTTAAAAAGCAAATTGAAGTCCAGCGAAAGTTCCTTAAAAGATCTCCAGTATAACTTCAAGGTTTTAACAGATAAAGATTTAATGAAGTATAGTTTGGATCAAAATATAAAATATGGCGTATTTAAGATAGACGGCTCAATAGATGAATATCTTGATAATGTTGTAGAAAATTATTTGAAATATAGTACACAATTAGTTCAACTTAATAAAAAATACTTTAATGATTCGGACAATAAAGTAGATGATATACCAGATTCTGATAAACCATCAGATGCGATGCCGGTACTTTCTACTAGTACAGATGATATTGCCGAAAACTTGAAAGCTTATGAAGAATATCAAGGCAGTTTAGATAAATATTATCAAGAAAGATATATGTATGCATTTAAGTTATCAACACGTTTGGGATATTTAAATGGAAAACTAGGCACTTATGAGGGCGAGACTAATTTAGATGAAACAAAGAAACAATTTAAAGAACAATTAAGAAATTTTTATACAATGCTTACTACCACAGAAGATAGTATTAATTTATTAAAGAAAAATATAGAGTTAACAAATAAACAACTTAGAATTGCTAATGTAAGATACGATACTGGATTAATGACTAAAGTAGATTATGATCATCTAGTTGTAAATAGTAAAGATTTGGATATTCAATTAAGAAGTGCAATTGACAGATATAATACTTTAAAGGAAGAAATTCAAAAGCCTTGGATTGCATTTTCAAAATAGTATAAATAACTAGATTAAGATGAATTAATAATAATTTAGTAGGTTAAGGGGGCAAAATAATATGAAAAAGAATATCCCATTGATAATAATTATAACTTTATTACTTTTTTCTACTTTAACTGGATGTAGTAATAATAGTGATGATAGTACAGGGGTTGAAGAGACAGTTAGTAGTCAAAGTCAAGGCGTTAATTATTTTATGTCAGGTAAGATTCAAGCAGATGAAAGTGCAGTTATAACAACTAAAATTAATGCAAGAATATCAAGTTTAAATGTTGATGTTGGATCTGTTGTAAATGCAGGTGATACCATAATTACTTTAGATACGAAGGAATTAGAAGCCCAGGTTTCACAAGCTCAAGCAGCAGTGGAGATAGCACAGGCAACTTTAAATAAGATGAAAAGTGGGTCAAGACCTGAACAAATAGAACAAGCTCAAGCAGCTGTAGAAAGTGCCAAGGCGAACTATGAAAATGCTAAGGCTAATGATGATAGAAATAAAGATGTTTATAACGCAGGTGGACTTTCAAAATCACAACTAGACCAAAGTGAGACAGCTCTTACAGCAGCAGAATCTGTATATAAATCAGCGCAGGCAGCTTTAGATATGCTAAACAAAGGTGAAACTGCTGAAAGTATAGCAGTTTCAGAAGCACAGGTAAAAAGTGCACAAGCAGCTTTAAATACAGCACAAGTTCAATTACAAAATGGAACCATTATATCACCAGTATCAGGTGTAGTTACAGCAAAGAACATTAATAGTGGTGAGCTGGCTACAGTGGGGGCACCATTAATCTCAATTGTTAATCTAGACACTATTAGTATAAATGCATATGTGCCTTCAACATTTGTTAATAAAATATCTGTCAATCAAGCTGTCATAATCAAAATATCTGAAATACAAGATAAAGAATTTGAGGGGGAAATATCAGTAATAGATTCAGCGGTAGATTCGAAGAATAAGAATGTTCTCGTAAAGGTTAAGTTTAACGAGAAAGATCCACTTATAAAACCAGGAATGTTTGCTGAAATAGGAATAAAAGAGTAGGGGTGAAAAATCATATGAGTAAAAAACGTAAAATGTTGATGATTGTTATATTTTTATTAATGATTGGAGCACTTGGTGGAATAGGATTTTATTATTGGTATAATAGTGCTTATTTTGTTACTACGGATGATGCAAGAGTTGATGGTGATCTTATAAAAGTAAGCCCGGAGATTGCAGGAAAACTTCTTGAGTTAAATGTAGATGAAGGAGATAATGTATCTCAAGACCAAATACTAGGAAGACAAGAAATGACTAATCTTCCAGATATAAATGTGGATCAATCCATAATAAGAGCTCCTATTAGTGGAATTGTTATTAAAAAAACTGGACATGTAGGAGAAATTGAAGCACCAGGGCAATCTGTTGCAACAATAGTTGATCCACAAAAATTATATGTTACTGCAGATATAGAGGAGACTAAACTTGCAAGAATAAGGCAGGGAGAAAAAGTAGATATAAATATAGATCAATTTGAAGGAAAAATATTTACTGGAAAAGTAAAATGTGTTGGTAAAGCATCAAATTCAGCTTTTTCTCTTCTTCCAACATCAACTAGTGGTACCTTTACTAAAGTAGTTCAGAGAGTACCAGTTAAAATTGAATTTGATAAAAAGGATGTTGAATTATTGCCAGGTACTAATGCGGTTGTTAAAATCCACATAAAATAATGGGGGGTAATAAATATGAAAGATAAAGAAGAGAAGAAAGTTACCTCCAAGTGGCTAATACTTGTGGTAATTATAATAGGTTCATTTATGTCTACTTTAGATAGTAGTATTGTTAATATTGCTATTCCTAAACTAATGTCAGTGTTTGGTGTATCGTTAGATGATGTTAAATGGGTATTAACAGCTTATACTCTTACATTAGGTGCGGTGGTGCCTGTAACGGGGTACCTTGGTGATACCTTGGGAACAAAAAAGATATTTTTGTTTGCTCTTATTACTTTTACTATAGGATCATTTTTATGTGGAATGTCTTGGAGCAACAATGCTATGATAGTATTTAGAATTATACAGGCGTCAGGTGGTGGTATGATAATACCTGTAGGTATGACTATGATGATGAATATATTTTCTAAAAATGAAATGGGGATGGCTATGGGGTTTTGGGGTATTGCCGCTTTAGCGGCACCTGCTATAGGCCCAACCCTTGGTGGATATATAATCGAAAAATTGGATTGGAGGATAATATTTTATGTGAATGTTCCTATAGGAATAATAGCAATAATTATGGCAATATTCTTACTGCCAGGTGTTAAGAGAAAACCATTCAAGGAATTTGATTATATAGGATTTATGACTTCTACGGTTGGATTAGTTAGTACACTTTATGTTATAGGAGAGCTTTCGGATATAGATTGGACGGATGTAACAAATCCACTTTTACTAGTACTTGGAATTTTTTGTATTCTCCTATTTATAGTAAATGAATTGAGTCATAGAGATCCAATACTAGAGTTACGTGTTTTAAATAACTTTCAGTTTAGCATAAGTCAGGTGATTCAATGTATATTATTTTTTGTATTAATGGGTGGAATGTATGTAATGCCGTTATATTTGGAAAATGTGAAAGGTTATACAGCTATGCAGACAGGATTGATTTTATTACCATCTGCTCTTGGAACGGCAATCATAATGCCAATTAGCGGAAAACTTTTTGATAAAGTCGGTGCAAAAATTCCTGGAATTATTGGATTAACTATTATGTTCTTAAGTTCATATCAACTAGCATATATAAATCAAAATACAAGTAAGCTTTTTATAGAAGTGATAATGACAATACGTGGTATGGGGTTTGCGCTTTCCAATATGCCTATAACAACCGCTGGAATGAATGCTGTTACTGATCCAAAACTGGCAGGAAAGGCATCTGCATTAAATAATACAGTTAAACAAATTGCAGGATCACTAGGTGTAACAATTATGACACTTATGATACAAGGCAGATCAGATTATAATTATGTTAGATTATCAGAACAGGTAACAGCATTTAACCCAGCTGCTAGTGACGCTATTGGCAAAATGGGGAATATGTATGTTATGCAAGGAGGGCTGTCACCTAACACTAGTACTGGAGCAGCAGTAAGTGCAATTACTCAAATGGTTTATGGACAAGCACGTATTGATGGTATGGATTATGCATTAGCAGGAGCAGCTGTTGTCGGAGCAGTGGCACTAATTTTAGTTTTTTTTGTTAGCGGTAAGAAAAAGGAAACGATAGAATCTGTTGCAGTGCAGGAATAATTATATAAATGTCTATTACATTTAAATAGATATAACTAAAAAACTTATAATCTAAATTAGAAATATAATAATAAAATTTATATAAGTAAAAATAGTTCAATTATATTAAAGTTATTAAGTTAACTTTGTAGAGGGAAATACCATTTAGTTTTCCATCTGCTTCTTTACTTGCCATAAGGCTTATTGCTTTTACTGGAATCATAATCCTCTCAAAATTAATTAGATTATCCAAGTCTGGAGATTCTTCATTAAATAACACTCTTCGCCCTAAAGTTATATGAGGCATAAAAAGCTTATCATAAAATGGGAGTTTTCTTTCTTTTAATGAGATGGAAAGTTCCTTGTGAAGCTCAGATAGAGCAGCGTTTTCTTCTATTCCGGTCCATAAAATATTTGTCCTTTTCTTCTTAAAAACACCTAAGTTATTCACTGATAATTCAAAAGGATTTATGTTTAAAACTGCTTTATCTATGGCTTCTTTTATTTTTTTAATTTGAAGTTCATCAGCTTCACCTATAAACCTGATTGTAAGATGAAAGTTATTCTCTTCTGTAAATTTACCTTCAGTGCAGTGTTTTTTTATATCCGATACTATTCTATTAAAATAATTCTTAGTGTTGTCTTCAAAATCTATAGCAATGTAAACTCTCAAAGTTTTTTCATACTTTCATTTAAATTATAGTAATTATAATTCATATTTATATAAGTTGCATTAAAGAGGTTACAGTTTATGATTAGTGTTTGCATTTATATGATTAATTATAATGTAACGGTATTATTTCAACTTATATAGTAAATAAAGGAGATGGATTTTTTATATTAATTTCCAGTGGTGGGCATAAAGAATCATAGACTGATTTTAATATTTTTAATAATTTAAGTAGGAAAATTTATAAATATATTGTTATTTTATAAAGTAAAACATATATCCTAATTGAAAGCATATGAAAGTAAAAAATTTTAAGGAGATTGATGAAGATGAGAGAAAGAAAATATGTTAAATTTAGAGTAGATATGTTTGAAGATACAAAATTTAAGATGATAGATAGAATGCCTGAAAGGGATGTTATTTTTTATATTTGGACTAGACTTGTAGCTTTGGCAGGAAAAGTTAATTTAGAAGGCAGTTTATATATGTCAAAAAATATTCCATATACAATAGAGACTTTAGCTATAGAATTTAATAGAGACGTAGATCAAGTTCAACTAGCATTAGATACCTTTATAAAATTAGAAATGGTGGAAATTAATAAAGACAATATTTATAAGGTGAAAAACTTTGCCAAGCATCAAAATATTAAAGTTAAATCAAAAGATATAGAGGAAGAGATAAAGAAAGAAGCGATTCAATTAAAAAGTGAAGAAACTAAAATTAATGTTAATATCGATAATAAAGAGCTGGAAAATAAGAAAGAAGAAAATGATAATAATTCAAATGGAAAACAAGATGATAAGGAAGAAAATATAAATAATAATATTAACGATAAAAATGAGGATTCAGAATTTATTATTACAAATGTTAATCAAAATGATAATATTACTGATAAGGTCAATAACAATTCTAAAAGTACACCTATACTTTTAGAAATAGAAAAGAGTAAAAAGTCAAGCAAGAGGAAAAGAAAGAATATTGATATTAAGGTTACTGATGAGGAAATTAATGATGATGGTATAGTTAGTATCTATGATGGAGATAAAAAACCTTTAGGAAAAGATGAAACTGTAGTCAGTGAGTGGGCTTTTTAGTTAGCTTTTGCAAGTAAGGGCTTGGATGTTACTATGTTATAATATTATCTATGAAAAATATCATTGTTTTTATAAAAAGGTCTAAATGAGCATTAGAAACAGCTTTAAGGATAAAAGAATATATAAAACTAATGGCTAACCACTGAAGGGAGTGATTCTTTGAAACTTAATGAACTAAAAGAAGTAGTATTTAAATTGGCATCTCATGCTATGAAAAAAGAAGGGGAAGAGGCTTTTAATAAAGGCTTAGTTGTTTATTTTAAAGGTAAAAAGATAGAGAATATATATCATATTTATGGCAGAGTGAAAGATAAAAATAAACTTAAAGAGTTTAATACTCACATTAAAATTAATCTTCAGAAGAAAAAGTTAGATGGAGTAAAATGCTCTTGCGATGAGTTCAAGGAATTTGCTTCAAACGGATATACCTTAATGTGTAGTCATATAACTGCAACCAGCTATAAATTTTTTAGTCTATTGTCAAGGGGAAATGATGAAACAAGAGAGGATTCAGAAAATAGCATTACAGAAAAGTATAGAATATGGGGGAATACAGAAACTACCAAGCTTATTCGAAAAACAGAAAAAGAAGCTGAATATTATGAAGTACTTACAGCTTCAAGAAGTGAAAAACTTATACTTAAGCCGAGTGAACTCAGAATATTTTTAGAAGGAATAGAGAGTAGAAAAATTAAGTTTAAATTTGAGCATATAGAATTTATAGTACCTATTTTACATAAGGATATGCCAATAACTTTTAACTTAAAAGAGGATAATAAACTGATGATTTTATCAACTCAAAAGCAGCTTCCTATACCGCTAAATTCAAATAATGATGTTTATTACTTTAAAAATGAACTATACCTTCCTTCAAAAGATCAGAGTGATAATTATAGAACTTTACATGAAAAACTTAAAGATCATGGAGAAATTATTTATAATAAAGGTATACACAATTATATTAGACTTATTTTAGTTTTAAGCAGTATAACAGAAAATATTAACATTGCAGAAAGCTTAAGAAGTTTTGCATCTAGTGTTTTGAAACCTAAATTTTTGGTATTTAAAGAGGATGGAAACATTTATTGTGATGCAATTTTAAATTATGGAAGCAAAAAAGTTAATATACTAAATAAGATTAGTAGAGAAGATAAATTTATAAGGGATATTAGAAAAGAAGAGAAGCTCCTCTTAGAAATGGAAAAAAGAAACTTTATAAAGATGAAAAATAGATTCATGTTCACTGGTGGAGATGAAGAATTATTTAATATATTAAAAGGCATGGAAGACAGTATTGAAGCTTTGGGAAAGATTACTTTAGGTAATGGGCTTAATGATAAAAAAATATACGATTCAGAATATATAAAAACAGGTTTGTTTGAGAGGGATGGAGAATATAATTTTTCTTATAATATAGAGAATTTAGATAAAAGAGAGCTAAACAGTGCATTTGAAGCTTATAGAAACAAGAGTAGATTTTATAAGACAAGAAACAATGATTTTTTAGATTTTGAAGACGATAGTGTAAGAGATTTTTTTAATCTCTTTGAAGTATTAAACATTAACGATGATCTAGCAAATGGAAATATTAAAGTAGAAAAAGCTAAAGCATTATATTTATATGAAAATATAATGAACAAGGGCTTAGGGAGTATTAAAAGTAATAATGAGTTAAAGGAATTAGAAAATAAGTTAATTAACATAAGTAAAAGAAAAATATCTTTGCCAGATACGTTTGTTGGTGAGCTTAGAGAATACCAAATGAAGGGCTTTAAATGGTTCAAAACCTTAAGTGAATTGGGCTTTGGCGGGATATTAGCCGATGAAATGGGATTAGGTAAGACAATTCAAACTATTGCATTTTTGCTTTCAGAAAAAGGTAAAAGAACCTTAATTGTCTGTCCTACTTCTTTAATTTATAACTGGAAGGATGAACTTCATAAGTTTGCTCCAAGTCTAAAAGTATTAATTGTACATGGGGCACAAAGAATTGAAACACTAAATAATATTCATGATTATGACGCAATCTTAACAACTTACGGAACTTTGAGATTAGATATAAATTACTACGAAGATATTATTTTTGATTACTGCATAATTGATGAAGGGCAAAACATAAAGAATGCTTCAACTCAGAATACAAAAGTCATAAAAGAAATCAAAGCTAAAACAAGATTTGCTTTAACTGGGACACCTATTGAAAACAATCTAACAGAACTTTGGTCTATATTCGATTTTGTAATGCCAGGATACTTGTATTCTAAAGAAGTATTTCAGGAAAAATTCATTTCAAGAGGAGAAGAGAATTTAGAAAGCCTTAAACTTTTAATAAAGCCATTTATTTTAAGACGAACTAAAAAAGAGGTTATGAGTGAACTGCCAGATAAAGTAGAAAAGAAGCTTTTAATTGAAATGACACCTTCTCAAAAGGCTTTATATAGCAATTACATTAAGAGAATAAAGGCAAAAATGAACAATAATAAGGATGGAAAAATTGAGATACTTTCATATCTTACTAAACTTAGACAGATATGCTTAGATCCTTCACTTATATTAGAAGACTACAATGGTGGAAGTGGAAAATTAGAAGAAGCCATTAAGCTTATTAAAGAACATATTGATACTGGCAATAAAGTTCTTTTATTCTCACAGTTTACTTCAGCCTTAGATAAAATTGGAGAGCGCTTAAATAATGAAGAGATTAACTTCTTTCATTTACAAGGAAAGACCAGGCCAAAAGACAGAATTAAACTTGTTAATGAATTTAACAGGAGTGATGCTGTAAAAGTATTTTTGATTTCCTTAAAAGCTGGAGGGACTGGCCTTAATTTAACTTCGGCTAATCTGGTTATTCATTTTGATCCGTGGTGGAATCCAGCAGTTGAAGATCAAGCAACGGATAGAGCCCATAGAATTGGTCAAGAGAAAGAAGTAAAAGTAATTAGATTAATTGCTAAAGGAACTATAGAGGAAAAGATTATACTGCTTCAGGAAGACAAGAAAGAATTAATTAATGATATTCTCACAGGAGAGCTTCAAAATAGCAGTTTGCTTAGCAGTCTGTCAAAAGAAGATTTAATACAGTTGTTTGATAGAGAGTAAGTGCTTTATTAAATTAAAAAAGATTTCGTTCCGATTTTTACAATTTTTGCTTGCATAGATGGAGTAATATAATACTCAAGAAAGGCAAAGAGGTCTAGCTTCAAAGAAGAAGTTAGATCTCTTTTTTTATAAAAAATAATTATATTTATAGGAGGTAATGAGAATATGAACGAAACAAAAATAGATTTCTTATATTTAAATGAAGACGATATGATTAAGGCTGGAGTTAAAGAAATGGCTGGATGTGTAGAGGCCATGGAAGAAATGTTCAAGTTATTAAAAATTGGAGATTATCGTATGGGTGGGCCTAATGGAAATTCACACGGAGTTATGATGGTTTTCCCTGAAGAATCACCATTCCCTAATATGCCTAAGGATGGTCCAGACAGAAGATTTATGGCAATGCCTGCTTATTTAGGCGGTAAGTTTGATATGGCCGGAATGAAATGGTATGGTTCAAATACAGAAAATAGAGATAAGGGGCTTCCAAGATCAATACTTATGTTAACTTTAAATGACAAAGATACTGGAGCTCCAATTGCATATATGTCAGCAAATATTTTAAGTGCTTATAGAACAGGTGCAGTTCCAGGTGTTGGGGTGAAATATTTTGCTAAAGAAGATTCAAAGGTTGTCGGAATTATTGGACCAGGGGTTATGAGTAAAACAGCATTTGCGGCAACTATGGCTGTTAGATCGGAAATTGAAACAGTTAAGATTAAAGGAAGAAGTAAAAAATCAATTGATGGATTTATAAAGTACCTTAATGAAGATTATCCACAAATTAAAGACATCATTGTTGTAGACACAATAGAAGATGCTGTTAGAGATTGTGATATTGTGCATATTGCTACATCAAGCCCAACTGGTGATATAAATGAATATCCATATATAAATGAAGAATGGATTAAACCAGGTGCAATATTATGTTGTCCAGCAGCAGCAAGATTTGATGATGATTTTATTTTAAATAGAGCAAGAACTGTTACAGATAATATTCAATTGTACGAAGCTTGGGAAGAAGAAATGGAGTTCCCAGCATATAATTCTATTCCAATTCCAGCAGTACACTGTATGGACTTAATTGCAGAAGGCAAAATGAGCAAAGAACAAGTTGATGATTTAGGGGATGTATTAATTGGTAAAGTGCCAGTACATCGCAAGGAAAATGAAATTGTTATTTATTCAGTTGGTGGTATGCCAGTAGAAGATGTTGCATGGGGGACTATAGTGTATAGAAATGCTATTGAAAAAGGAATTGGGACTAAGCTAAATCTTTGGGATGAGCCGCAATTAGCCTAAGTTTAATTATTACAATTGAAAGGAGATCTTTATATGAGAATTGAAAAGCATCCAATTTTAGGTGAGCCTAATAAAGGACGTTTAGTGAATTTTGAATTTGATGGGAAAGCATTTGAAGGATATGAAGGAGAACCAATAGCAGCAGCACTAAGAGCTGTTGGTGTATTAGTTCATAGACATACTAAAAAAGGATCACCAAGAGGCATATTCTGTGCTATTGGTAGATGTACAGACTGCGTAATGGTAGTTGATGGTAAGCCAAATGTAAGAACTTGCGTAACACCTCTTGTGGAAGGGATGAAGGTTCAAACACAATATGGTGTTTCAGCTCAAGAAGAAGCATAAAATTTTTATGAAAGGATAGGTATTCGTATGAAAAGATATGATTGTATTGTTGTTGGAGCAGGGCCAGCGGGTCTGTCAGCAGCTATAGAAGCAGCAAAAAGAGGACTAAAGGTTGTTGTATTTGATGAAAATTTTAAGCCTGGTGGACAACTATTTAAGCAAATACACAAGTTCTTTGGATCAAAAGAGCATAGAGCAAAAATTAGAGGCTTTAAAATAGGTGAAGAGCTTTTACAAGAAGCAAATGATGCGGGAGTAGAAGTTGTTTTGAATGCTATAGTTATTGGTCTTTATTTAGATAAAGAAGTTACTGTAAAGATAGATGATGAAGTTATTCATTATAAAGGAGACGCAGTAATAATTGCAACAGGTGCATCTGAGAATATGGTTACCTTCGATGGATGGACACTTCCAGGAGTAATTGGTGCAGGTGCAGCCCAAACAATGATGAATCTTCATGGAGTACAACCAGGAAAGAAAATTCTTATGCTTGGCAGCGGAAATGTTGGAGTAGTTGTAGGATATCAACTTATACAAGCAGGCTGTGAAGTGGTTGCAATAGTAGATGCAGCACCTAGAATCGGTGGATATGGTGTTCACGCTGCAAAGGTGGCTAGATGCGGAGTTCCTTTTTATTTATCCCACACTATAATAAAAGCGGAAGGTGAAGAATGTGTAACTGGAGTTACTATTGGTGAAGTTGATAGCAAATGGCGGATAATACCTGGAACAGAAAAATATTTTGATGTTGATACTATATGTTTAGCCGTAGGACTTTCTCCTATGTCCCAGCTTACTAAAATGGCTGGCTGCATCATGGAGGAAAATCCTAAAAAGGGTGGGTATGTTCCTGTTTGTGATGAATATGGTGAGACTTCAATTAAGGGAATATTTGCAGCAGGTGATGTTTCAGGAATTGAAGAAGCAAGTTCGGCTATGATAGAAGGAAGAATTGCAGGGGTAGCAGCTTCTTATAGATTAGGATTTATTGATAAAGAAGAATTAGAAGAAAAGGCAGAGGAATTGGAAAAGGCTTTATCTAGTTTAAGACAAGGTATGTTTGGTCCAGAAAATAAAGGAAAAGATATTGAAAAAACAGATGAAGGCTTTGAGGTTTCAAAAAATCTTCTTAAGAAAGGATATTTAACTGATGAAGAAGTGACAAAATATCCAGGGGTTAAGTCTATGAAGGGAATACATCCAGTTATAGAATGTTCACAAAATATTCCTTGTAATCCATGTCAAGATGCGTGCCCTAAAAGCTGTATCAAGATTGGAATAAATATTACCTCTCTTCCAGTTGTTGATGAAGAATCAACATGTATTGGCTGTGGAATGTGCGTTGCATCTTGTTCTGGACAATCAATTTTTCTTGTGAATGAAGATTTTGAAGAAGGTTATACTTCAGTTACACTCCCTTATGAATTTTTACCGCTGCCAGAAAGAGGTGCAAAAGGCATTGGACTCGATAGAAGTGGAAAAGAAGCATGTGAAGTGGAAGTAGTAGATGTTAAATCTGTTAAAGCCTTTGATAACACAAACTTATTAACAATAAAGGTTCCAAGTGAAATGGGAATGAAAGTAAGATTCTTTAAGCAGGCATAGGAGGTAAGATTATGAGTAAAGTAAATGATAGATCAAGAGATATAGGTGAATTTATTTCGCAGCCTGATGATGATATGATAATCTGCCGCTGCGAAGAAATTACAAAGGGTGAAATACGAAAAGCAGTACATGATGGTATGTTTACCATAACTGAAATTAGAAGATATTTAAGAACAGGTATGGGTCTTTGTCAGGGACAAACCTGCGGAAAATTGGTTAAGGGGATTGTAGCAAGAGAGCTTAAAATATCACCTTTAGAATTAGAACCAGCAGTATCGCGTGCACCTATGAGACCTATAGAAATGGAAGTCTTCGGAAATGAACAAATAGGAGGTAAATAGCATGAAAAACAGTGCAGATGTAATAATCATTGGAAGTGGTGTAATTGGAAATGCAGCAGCATACTACTTATCAAAAAAAGGCCATTCTGTTATTGTCTTCGATAAAGGTGACAGTATCGGAGATGGAGGTTCAACAAGAAATGGCGGAGGAGTTCGTCAATCAGGACGTGATAAGAGAGAACTTCCACTTGCCATGTATGGTATAAAAAATATTTGGCCTAATCTTTCAGAAGAATTAGGTGTAGATGTGGAATATTATCAAGAGGGTAATTTAAGATTAGGTAAAACAGTAGAGCATATGAAGATACTGACTAATCTTGCAAAGAATGCTCAGGATTGCGGACTTGAGGTAAACATAATCTCTGGAGATGAGGTAAGAGAAATTAATCCATATCTTTCAGAGGAAGTTATCGGTGCAAGCTGGTGCCCTACTGATGGACATGCCAATCCTTTAACTACAACTTTAGGTTTTTATCGTAAAGCAAGGAAATTAGGTGCTCGTTTTATCACAGGAGAAGAAGTTATTGAAATTAGAAAAATAAAAGGAAAAGCTAGGCAGGTAGTAACTAAGAATAATGTATATGAAGGGGAACATATAATTCTTGCAGCAGGCTATGAAAGCCGAAAGATAGCTGCTACAGTTGGTATAGATATTCCAATGAATAAAGTTCTGTTAGAAGTTCTTGTTACAGAAGCTCAAAAGCCAATGTTTTACCAAATGCTTGGTACTGCTGAAGCAGATTTTTATGGACATCAAAGTAAACATGGTTCCTTTGTATTTGGAGGTGCATCAGGTTATGAAGCTCTTAATAAGGATAATGGAACACCAACTACAGCAAGTATTACAGCTTCATGTATATGTAGAGGAATAATGAAGTACTTTCCAGACTTGAAAGATGCCAAGATAGTTCGTACATGGGCAGGCTGGATTGATGAGTGTAAAGATCACGTACCAGTAATAAGTCATGTAGAGGAAGTACCAGGACTTATCCTTGCCTGTGCCTTTACTGGTCATGGCTTTGGAATATCTCCAACAGTAGGTATGCTCCTATCAGAAATGGTAGAAGGAAATGGAACTACTCTTGATATAAGTGCTTTCCGTTATGATAGGTTTAAAGCTAAAATTTAGATATCAAATAATAAAAGATTAATTATTTAGTAATTATAAGATATAGTTTAATTTTTCGGTATGAGATTTTTTGTAAATAGTATCAAAGAAGGAGAATTAATTATGGATTTAACAAGAACAAATTATTCATCAGGCGCTCCACTAGAAGAAAAAACAGGATATTCTAGAATGGTAAAGGTAGGGCCATTTGTTTATATCGGAGGTACTACTTCTGTACAACCTGATGGCACAGTGTATGGTGAAGACAGTGCTTATGAGCAGGCAAAATACATTTTAGAAAAGTTAGTGAAATTATTAGAACAAGCTGGTTCAAAAAAAGAAGACGTAGTTAGAATAAAAGGTTATACAACTGATATGAAGTATGGGGCTGAAATTGCAATGGCTTATTCAGAGATTTTTCATGATATCAAACCGCTTTTTACAATGGTTGGTACTCCTATGCTTAATAGGCCTTCTCAGCTAGTTGAAATAGAAATGGATGCAGTAATTATAACTAAGAAGCAATAAGAAAGCTTAGAAATACGAAAGAAAATACCAAGTCTAAATGGCCAAGGAGATCGACTTGGCTATTTTTTTACAATGATTTATTTGATGAATATATGCCATAATTAACAATCAGCAAAGTTCAATTGATAGATACAACTTAAATCCTTACAGAATTTTTCAAAATGTATAATTATTATTGAAATATATAGAATTAAAAATAAATTTATTCCTATATAACCATGAAAAATGTATTCTCAATATAAAATAAATAATGTATAGTTGATATAAATATATATTTTTGAAATATAATAACCATATGTTAAAATATTGTCAATAATTAATGAATATTTTTGATAATATATTAAAAAATACTTGGTGATAAATAAAAAAAGATTAAAATTAATATGTGCGAATTTTGATTGAATTTCTACTTTTAAAAAATGCTTTTACAGATTAAAGAAAGTTTAATTTATATAAGGCACAATCAAATTTTATGTGCCTAAGAAAAGAAGTGGAGTGAAGGAGCTATGGTTGGAGAAACAAAAGGAAATATTATTAGGCCTAAGCAGCCATACTTTGTAATGGCTACATCTCATTATTATAAGGCGGTTATAATGAATTATGGAATTTCTCATTTCTACTGCTTCCAAAAAGAAGATATTATAGAAAGACCTTTTATTGCAGTACCAGATGGATGTATTGATATCTTATTCTGTTGTGATGATAAGACTCCATATGCACATATATGTGGAACAGTTCTTCGTCCTACAGAGACTCATAATAGTGGAAATAAATACTTCTTTGGAGTGAGATTTTTACCAGGAAGCCCATTTAAATTTAAAAATATCACCATGTCAGATTTGGTTGAACAGGAAATTCCATTTTTAGAAGTGATAAAAGATAATGAATTGTTTGAAAAAATTACCTCAAGCAGAGATTTCAATCATCAGATACATGTATTTTTAGAAAGATATATAAATCTTTATGCTAATTTTAATGAAATAAATAAGTATAAAGATTTAAAAAAATATATGCTTAATAACATTATGCAGACAGCAGGAAAAATTAAAATTAATGAACTTGCAGAGGCAACTGGATATTCAGTTAGATATATAAATAAGACATTTTCAAAGGAGTTTGGATTATCTCCGAAATTATTTTGTAAACTTATGAGGTTTCAATATTTATTAAGTACTTTAAATGAGTTAGATAAAGAGATGTTTGAATCTAATTTAGCACAGATATCTATGGATTTAGGATATTATGACCAGTCTCATATGATTAAAGACTTTCACGAATTTACAGATACAACACCAAAGATGTATATAAAATCATTAAAAGAAGTGCAATATAAAAAGCGAATAATTATCGTATAATAAATATTTCTTATTAAATTTTCTAATCCAAGTATATTTTTGGATTAGAAATTAATTATATTCTCTTATAGTTTTAAAACCATTTCATATTGCTTGACATGTTGTTCAAATCCCAAATTTATTAAAAAATCTTTCATACAATAACATTGACTATCTACATTTAAAACATTGATGCTATGAGATCTTGTATTATTTAATAAATCGGTAAGTATGCTTCTTCCGATGCCTCTACATCTATAATTTTTATCTACTGCTATGTGTGGAATATCACCTGTATTTTTATCAATAAGTCCGTATCCAACAATATTATCATCTATATTGACAATAGAATATATGAAATTATCTGATACAGCATTAATTGAATCAATGGAATTCTGCCAAGATGGTTTAAAATCCCAAAACTCTGCCAGCTTTCGAAAGTAACTTTTAGTAATTAAATTAATATGGTGAACTTTATATGTTAATATGGGCGTAAGGTAATTTTTGTCTAAATTAAAGCATTCAAAATCTCTTGAAATTTCAAAGCCTTGTTTTTTATAAATATTAACTGCAGAAGTATTTGTTTGAATTACTTCAAGCAAATATTGTTCTACTCCTATTTCTTTTAATAATTGCTTGGCATTTAGAAACATATTACTTGTTAGCCCATGCCCTCTATAGTTATTTACGATACCTGTGCCAGTGTCATAAGCAGTTGATTTTCCATTCCATTGCCTAATTGCATTTAAAAGAAATCCAATTAAAATATTATTGTTAAAGACCCCTATTGAAGATTCGGAAGCATAACCTCTTCTTAGTAGCATCTGCTGGAATTTTAAAGGAGATAAATCCATTTTAACTTGATAATCTGAAAATGCATCTAGAAAGGTATTATGTAAGGCTTCAAGATTCGTATTTTCTAAGGTAGTATAAATAAACATCTTTTCTCTCCTAATAATTATTTTATTTATATTATAACTTATTTTTTCATTTGAAATTAAGTTTACTTATGAAATTTTAATTATTTGTATTTTTAATTTTACCATATAAAAATATACCTATTCCTAATAAAATAATAAATGAGCCAATAATTTGGCTATAAGATATAGATTCTCCAAGAATTAAATAGGCTAGAGTACAGGTACCAACGGGTTCACCTAATATACTCATGGAAATAGTTGAGGCACTTAACCACTTAATTAACCAGTTTAAAACTGTTTGCCCAAGTATTGTTGAAATTAATGCTAAGCAAAAGAACCATAACCAATCAGAATTTTCATAGCCTATTAAAGGATACTTTAATATGATTGAATACCCTAATAAAAATACACTGCTGCTTAAATAGCAAATAAAAACATAAGTAAATAAAGATAAATTTTTTCGTATACTTTGTCCAATAAGGAAATATGCTGTAATAACTCCAGCAGCTAATAAAGCAAGTAGATCACCTATTATGGCAATACCGCCAATCTTAAAATCACCAAACCCTATTATACAGCTTCCTAATATAGACAAAAATCCACCAAAGAGAGATAGCTTTTTTAATCTTTCCCCGAAGAAAAAATAACTTCCAACAAAAGCAAATAAGGGTTGCATGGTTACAAGAACTGTTGAACTGGCAACAGAAGTGAAGTTCAATGATTGAAACCAAAGTATGTAGTGTATTGCTAGAAATAAGCCGGATAGAAATATTGCGATTAATTGTTTAAATTCTAATGTTTTTATTTCCAGCAGGTATTTTTTATTTAAAAGAACTATAGGTAAGATTATTAGCGTTGAAAACACTAGTCTATATGTAGCTATTATTGGAGCTGGAGCTGTTGATAATTTCACAAATATAGCAGATGTAGAAATAGCTAAAACTCCAATAAATAAACAAATGTAATGTAAAATTTTATGTGAATTCTTCAATAGATTACGTCCCTTCTAATAAATTAGGTTTTATAAAACCAAGTTTAAATTTCTTTTTCCTTAGGATAATTTTCATTCTATTGAAAGTTACCATAAGAGTGTATATCTAATTTAGAAACTTTAACAGTCTACATAATTTTATTTAGGTCTGAAAGTATAGTTATTCTAATCATTACCATGTCCTCTTAAAAGTGATTTTGAATGTTTCCATTCAGATTCAATGTTATCGCTCATTTTTCTTATAAGTTTTGTAACAATATTTGTTTCATATTCACTGAAGTCATTAAGACAAATTCCTATATTTCTATTTTCTTCATCAATAATATTATCGTAGCATTTAAGCCCTTTCTCAGTTGGATAAAGACGAGTAACTCGCTTATCATTTGTGTCTTTGTCTCGTTTAATGTAGCCTTCTGTTTCTAGCTTTTGAATAGCTTTAGTAGTGGAAGTTTTATCGAGTTTTAGCAACATAGTTAATTCTATGAAGCTAATTCCTGGATTTTCACAAATTCTAGTAAGATAAATGAATTGTCCTTTTTGAAGTTCTAATTCTTTGAATTTTATATCACATATAGAATGTATACAGCGTGATAATGTTCCAATTTCTCTAAGAATATCACTATTTAATTGATTCATAAAAACCTCCCATATATATAGTTGAATTTTCAACTATTGTATAATACATTTGTTGAAAATTCAACTATTATTGCACTGTTTTACCATAATAAATGAACAAGAAATAGAGAAGAGCCGATGATTTCATATATAAAACCATCGGCTTTTCTTATAGATAAGTTTTTTATTAACTTAATTCTAATTGTGGAACAGGATTTCTAAAGAATTTTGTAACACCTGCTAAATATAAGCAGCCAACTAACAGCCAAATTGCTCCGATTAAATGTGCATTTGCATCCAGATTAATAAAAATCCACATGGTTACTGCTAAACCAATCGTAGGACATATTCCATAATTTATTATTTTCTTTTGTAAGCTGATTGGTTCATCATTTTTTAGTAAAAATCTACTGATTACTGCAATATTTAATAAGATAAAGCCTAGTAAAGCACCAAAGCTTACGATTGAAGTAATGAAGTCAAGAGAACAGAAGAGAGAAATAGGTGTTATAATGATTCCTACTAATACAGTAGCAACTATTGGACTTTGTGTTTTTTTACTGACATATGCAAGTTGCTTTGGCAGTACTCCATCTCGTCCCATTGCAAAAAGTACTCTTGCAACTGCAACTTGTGAAGCTTGTGTTGTTGCTATTCCAAAGGAAACTATCAATGTAATTGTTGTTAATATATTAAGCCATGTTCCACCTACAAAGGTAACAACATCTGTGAAAGCAGTATCAGGATTTAAGTCTTGATAATTCGGATAAGCCATTCCTGCAAAAAAAGTAGTTGCAATAAATATTAGTCCAATAATCAAAATCGAAAGTATAATTGCTTTTCCTACAGATTTTTCTGGATTAATAGTTTCTTCTGCCAAGGTACTAATAGCATCATATCCTAAATAGCTAAGAATAACGATACCTGTTGCTTTTAGGATGCTAGACAAGTCAAACTGCTCAGGATTATAAAATGAAATCATGCTAAAATGAATTGTTCCATTAAGTAAAAGTCTTATAGTACATCCTATAAAGGCTATAATCACAATAACTTGTAATGTAAATAGTATCCAACTGCATTTAGACATCAAATCTACACCTAAAACATTAATTACTGTACTAAAGACGATAAATATTAGTATCCAAATCCAAGCTGGAACAGAAGGTATAAGTGCATTACCATAAATACTCCCAATAATAACAACAGTTGCTGGCATTAAGAAATAATCTAATAATATGCCCCAGCCAGTTAGAAAACCTAATGCAGGTGATACACCTTTTTGAACATATACATATACAGAACCTGCTGTTGGAAATTTCTGTGCCATTACCCTGTAACTCATTCCAGTAAAGAACATAGCCACCATTCCTATCAAATAACATAATGCAACCATTCCACCAGATGGTCCTAAATATACACCATACATGCCTGCAGGAGCTAGAGGTATCATAAATACCAAACCAAAAATCACCAGATCGCTTGTTTTTAAAGTTCGTTTCAATTTTCCGTGTTCCATAATAAACGCCTCCATTATATTTCAAATTATAAAAGGCAAGGGTATTCTGCTAAGCAGAGCACCCTTGCCCTAAATCCAATAAAAATTACTTTTAATATATGTTTGTGAGAAGCTTCTTTCTGCTATAATAGCAAAATCTAATTTTTAAAGATTGTAAATTTCGGAACAAAAAATCTGAATTATTTATTACGTACTCACTATTTAATGCTTATAATTTATGAGATTAGAAGTATGCATTTATTCTTTATGTTAACATAAGATTATTCTGTCGATATCTACTTGATGAATGCTTGGAAACCTAGAAATTAACAGGATTTTTTAAATTCTATTTAATTTTTGTATAGCTATTGAACAAAAGTTAAACCCAAATGAAATTGAAAACGACAAACAATTCGAATAGAATAAAATCAAGGAGGGGAGGAAAAATAAAATCCAGGGACAAGATTATAACTAATCTTAATAAGAAGGTAGGGATTAAATGGACAAAGAGCTTGTATCAATTCTTCAAATTTTATTAAATAGTACATTGATAACTACAAAAGGATTGCAGGAAGAAACAAATTCTACCAAAAGACAAGTTGATTACAGATTAAATAAAATTAATGACATGTTTAAAGTTAAAAAAGCTCCGCTAATAACTTTAGGAGCTAATAAAGACATAATTGTTCAAAAAGAGACAAAGGATGTAATTAAAGAAATTCTAAAAAAAAATTATTCAAAAAATACTTATTATTTCAGTAAAACAGAACGGCTTTTATATATGTATTTAATGCTTTTTATAAATATTGAGGATATTTCAATTAATCATTTTATAAATTCTCTAAAAGTAAGTAGGTCAACTGTAAATCTTGATTTTAAAGATTTGCTACCGGATCTTGAGAAAAAGGGCATTGAAGTTAGAAACAATCGTACAAATGGCTATTATTTAGTTGGATCTGAGATGGAAATTAGAAGAGTGCTTATTAAAAATATTATAGAAACTCTTTCTAATGAAGAAAGCTCAAGAATATTTGATATCTTTATTGAAGAGTATAAATTAGATAATTATGAAGATGCTAAAAAAACTATATCAAAGCTTATGAAAAAGCATGAAATTACTTTTGTTGAAGACAGATTAATTGAATTTATCTATATATTCATTTTTCTAAAAGCCAGAATGTTATCAAAGAAGAAAATCATTTCAGAAAATATAGATATTCCTAATATTTCAGCGATGATATCCATGAAGGAATATAAATTTGCTGAGGAAATATTAGAAGTATATGATAGCAAAGATGAGATAAAATCTCACGATATAATGTATATCAGTGCCTGGATTTTAGGTATATCAGTAGGTAATGCTGAAGAGGATACAAAAGATAGAGCTGCAATCTCGGAAATTGTAAATAAAATGATGACAAAGTTTGAGTATTTAAGCGGAGTTTATTATATAAGCCAAGAGAAAATCTTCAAACAACTATATGCTCATTTTAGACCAGCTTATTACAGGCTTTTATTTAAACTGCCTATTTACAATCCACTTTGTGAAAAGGTAAAAGAAGAATACCGATTAGTATACAGAATTGTAAGTAATGCAATGAAAGAATTTTGTGGCCTATTCGGAGAAGAAATTCAAGAAGAGGAATTAGCATATTTAACGATGCATTTCGCAGCTATTTTCTCAAACGGAAAAGAATTTGATATTCTTAGAAAAAGAACAGCATTAATAGTTTGCTCAAATGGTGTTGGCAGTTCAGCTATCTTACATGCAGAACTTGCAAGTTTATTTCCAGAACTATACTTTTTACCACCATTGGAATCCTCTAAATTAAAAGATTTTGCTACACCTGTAGATATTGTGTTTACTACTAATTACAAAGCAGAGGGTTTAGAAATAGATGTACCAGTAATTAAAGTTAGTCCTGTTATGACCCAAAAAGAAAAATATAAGATTACACGTGAAGTGTATATTCAATTGGGTGATATTTTTTTAAAGCAACCTAAAATAGATGAGGTTATGGATATAATAAAGAAATATGCGAAAGTAACTTCTGAAAGTATGCTTTCAAATGAATTATTATCCTATTTTACACAAATAGAAAATTTCACGTCTAAAGGAGAGGAAGGACTTATGCTAAGCGATCTTACTAATGAAACACTAATAAAACTAAAGGTACCAGCTAAAAATTGTGAGGATGCTATAAGGCAGTCAGCATCTGTTCTAGTTGAAAACGGTAAAGTTACAAAAGAATATGTTGATGCTATGGTTAATACAGCAAAAGAATCTGGCGCTTATATAGTAATTACAAAACATGTTGCATTACCACATGCAAGACCAGAAGCTGGAGCAAAAGAAATTGCAATTGGAATTGCGACCTTAGAAAATCCTGTGGAATTTGGCCACAAAGATAATGACCCAGTAAAATATGTCTTTACATTGAGTGCAGTAGATAACAACAGTCATTTACGCGCAATGTCAGAACTTGTGGAACTACTGGAAATGGATGAGTTCTTTAGAACTTTGGATAATGCTAAAGACCCTAAAGAAGTAATAGATTTTATAAAAGCACATGAAGCATAGAGGAGGAAATAAATTATGTATAAAATTTTAGTGGCTTGTAGAGCAGGTGTTGGATCTAGTCTAATGTTAAAAATCAAAACCCAGCAGGTAATAAAGGAAAATAATCTTCCAATAGAAATTGAACATGGTTCGTTAGATTCATTAAATGGATTCAGCGGAGATGCAGTAGAAACCTTGGTTGATGTTGCAGAAGAGTTAAAAAATAAAAACTTAAAATTTGATATTATAGGAATTCATAATATTGTTGATCGCAATGAAATTAAAACAGCATTAGAAAAATTTCTTGCTTCAAAAGAAAAATAAAATTAATAGAATAAAGGGGAGATAGGTATGAATTTTATTATAAGTTTATTAAGCACACCCGCTGTTTTACTTGGTGTAGTTGCATGTATAGGTTTAATTCTCCAAAGAAAATCAGCTACTGAAGTATTTACTGGTGCTTCAAAAACACTTATAGGGTTTTTAGTATTTGGTATTGGTGCTTCAGCCATGACCGCAGCATTACAAAACTTCAATAAGCTATTCCAGTATGGTTTTGGAATAACAGGTGTTATAGCTTCACCAGAGGCTGCTACAGCACTTGCACAAAATACATATGGATTTGCAGTTTCATGTACATTAATTTTAGGCTTTGTATTAAATTTAGTTTTTGCACGTATTACAAGATTTAAAAATATCTTTTTTACAACAGGTCACAGTTTATTCTTTGCTTGTGTATTAGTGCTGATAATGCAGGCACATGGATTTAATAATACAGTTACAATTTTAGTGGGTGGTACTATCTTAGGATTTATGTCAGCAGCATTGCCTCAATTCTGTCAGCCATTTATGCGTGAGATGACAGGTGGAGATGAGCAAGCAATTGGGCACTTTAATATGATTGGTTACGGTTTGTCCGGTTACCTTGGCCGTATATTTTCGAAATATAAGGAGCAGACTACAGAAGCAATTGAATTTCCTAAATGGTTAGCGGTTTTCAAAGATTTTTTAATGGGTCTATCAATAGTTATGTTAATTTTATTCTATGTTGCAGCATTAAAGGCTGGTCAAGCATTTACGCAACAGCTTGCTGGTTCACAGGACTGGTTAGTATTCCCTTTGGTGCAAGCGTTTACATTTGTTGCTGGTATGTCAGTATTAATGACAGGTGTACGTATGTTCTTAGCTGAAATAACTGCTGCATTTGTTATCATATCAGAAAAATATATTCCGGGATCACGTCCAGCATTAGATGTACCAACAGTATTCCCATATGCACCAAATGCAGTTATTCTTGGATTTATAGTATCATATACTGCTGGTCTATTAGCAATCATTGTTATGGCATCGCTTCCTGGTTTATTCCCTGTAGTTATTATTCCAGCTGCTCATATTTGTTTCTTCTCAGGTGGTACAGCTGCTGTATTTGGTAATTCATCAGGAGGATGGAGAGGTGCTGTTTTAGGATCATTTGTTGTTGGATTAATGCTTGCATTCCTTCCAACATTATTGTATCCAGTTTATGGAACCCTTGGTATACAAGGTGCTACCTTCCCTAATATAGATTATAACGTAATTGGAAATGCATTAAATCAAATTTTACAATTAATAAAGCCTATCTAAGTCAATGAATATTATACATGTATGATGCATTAAAAAATTCAAACATAACATGATTCTTTAAAATTTTAGTAGAAAATATTATAGTTTTTATTCTTTGCGTGATAGCTTTATAACTTTAAGGAGGACAAATTATGATTGAAAACACGTTACCTAAATTTTTAAACGTACTATCTAGCGAAATATCAATGTTCATCGATTCAATTGATGAAATAGCTATAAATAAGGCACGTGATCTTATTCTTGAATCAGAAAAGAATAATGGTCGTGTACATGTGACTGGTATTGGTAAACCAGGTCATGTATCAGGATATATTTCTTCATTACTTTCATCTACTGGAACACCTGCATATACATTACATGGTACAGAAGCTGTACATGGTTCAAGTGGACAAGTAGTTCCTGGTGATGTGGTTATAGCTATATCAAATAGTGGTGAGACTCAAGAGCTAAAAGCAACTATTGAAACCTTGAAAGTTAATGGAGCTAAAATTATTGGAGTAAGTGGTAATTCAGACTCGTGGCTAAAAAATGCTTCAGATATATTCTTGTTTGCAGGAGTTGAAGAAGAAGGAGACTTACTTAATAAGGCACCTCGTGCTTCAATTCTTGCAGAAACCATAGCTTTACAGTCATTAAGTATTGCGCTGCAATATGCGAAAGGGCTTGATGCAAAACAATATCTAAAGTGGCATCCAGGCGGAAGCTTAGGAAAATCTATTAGAGAAGGGGTGCAATATCATGAAATATAAGGGCATTATATGTGCAATGATTACGCCTTTAGATGAAAATCAAGATATTAATCCTAAGGCAACACGTGAATTGATTGATTACCTTATTGATAATGGAATTTATGGATTATTTATCTTAGGAACAAATGGAGAATGCCATGTTCTTACAGATGATGAGAAAGTTGAATTTGCCAAAATTGTTATAGAGCATACGAATAATCGTGTCCCTGTTTTTGTAGGAACAGGAGGTAACTCAACACGTGAAGTTATAAGTTTATCAAAAAAAATGGAAGCAATAGGTGCAAATGCATTATCAGTTATAACACCATATTTCGTGCCTCCAACACAACAGGAATTAATTGCACACTACAAAGCAGTGGCATCAGCAGTTAATCTGCCAATTTTGATGTATAATATGCCAGGTAAAACAGGAATTAATATTGAACCAGAATCGGTACGTGAATTAGCTAAGGTTAAAAATATTGTTGGAATTAAGGACAGTGGCGGCAAATTGGAAAACATGAAAGCCTATCTTGAAGTGACTAAAGGTGAAGATTTTGGTGTATTCTCGGGGTCTGATTCACTTATTCTTGATATTCTTAATGCTGGAGGGCAGGGTGCAGTTGCAGCAACCGCAAATTTTCTGGCAGAAATTGATGTAGCTATTTATAACAACTTTATCAAAGGTGATTTACAAGCAGCTCAAAAAGCACAAAATAGCATTGAAGAGCTTCGCCGTATTCTTAAATTCGGAACTATTCCATCTGTTATAAAACAGACTGTTGTGTTAAATGGAATAGATGTTGGACCTGCACGACTTCCAGCAACACAACCTACTGGTGAAAAATTCGAAGAAATCAAGTGTGTAGTTGAAGCTTATAAGGCTACATTTAATAAGAGTTTGTACTAATAAGCTAATTAAAATTTGAGGCATTGAAGAAAATAACATATATATGATGTAGTAATGAATATTGAGGTGAATGATATGAAAAAAATAAATATAACTCAAAAAATGGTAGATGTTGGGGCTCTTGCAATAGTAAGAGCGGAAACAATTGATCGTGCATGTGAAATTGCTGAAGGCTGCATTAAAGGTGGCATACCGGTTATGGAAATGAGTTATACATTAAATAATGCAGGAGAAATCATTGAAGGACTTAACAAAAAGTACGGTGAAGAAATTTGTGTTGGTGCAGGAACAGTTTTAGATAGTGAAACTGCTCGTCATGCTATTTTACATGGAGCTAAGTTTGTTATTGCACCCAACTATAGTGAAGAGGTAGCAAAAATCTGCAATAGATATCAGATTCCATATGCACCAGGCTGTACATCATTAACGGAAGCGGTAAATGCATTGAGTTTAGGTGCTGCATTTATTAAAGCTTTTCCAATCTCAGACTTTTATGGTGCAAAATTAGGAAAAGTATTCAAAACACCAATTCCTGATATGCCAATTCTAGCTAGTGGTGGAATCACTCTTGATAATCTGCATATATGGCTGGAAAATAAAGTAGATATTTGCGGATTTGGAGGCTTATTAACTAAAGGCAGTTCAGAAGATATAGCAGAAAATGCAAAAAAGATTCGTGAAATCATAGACAATTTCAGAAGTTGCACCACAAATTAATTAGATAAAGCTAAAGTTAAGAGCCGCCTAAAAGTGGCTCTTACAAGTATTAGGAGGAATAAGCATTGAACATAGAAGAATTAAAAGCTGTAGCAAAAGCTATAAGAGTAGACATTATCGAAATGTTAACAGAAGCAAAGTCAGGGCATCCAGGAGGGTCATTATCAATAGCAGATATACTGACAGTATTATATTTTGAAGAGATGAATATAAAAGTCGATGAGCCTAAGTGGGAAGATAGAGATAGATTTGTATTATCAAAGGGACATGCAGCACCAGGACTGTATGCAACGTTAGCGGAAAGAGGATATTTCAAAAAAGAAGAACTTAAATCTCTAAGAAAGTTTGGAGCAATACTACAGGGACATCCAGACATGAAGAAAACTCCAGGAGTGGATATGTCGACAGGTTCACTTGGACAAGGACTATCAGCAGCTAATGGAATGGCACTAGCTGGAAAATTAGATGAGAAAGATTATAGAGTGTACACAATAATAGGAGATGGAGAACTTCAAGAAGGACAAATATGGGAAGCAGCTATGAGTTCGGCTCATTATAAATTAGATAATTTAACAGCATTTGTAGATTTAAATGGACTTCAGATAGATGGATCAAATGAAGAGGTCATGAACGTAAATCCAGTAGATAAAAAGCTCGAAGCCTTTGGATGGAATGCCTTAGTTATAGATGGCCATAACTTCGAAGAAATAAAAGAAGCTTTAATTAAAGCAAAAGGAGCAAAAGGAAAACCAACAGTAATAATAGCAAAAACAGTTAAAGGAAAAGGAGTATCCTTTATGGAAAATCAAGCCTCCTGGCATGGAACAGGTCCAAATGAAGAGCAAAGAATACAAGCTTTAAGTGAGCTAAGAAGAGGAGAAGAATAATGAATATAGCAACAAGAGAAGCATATGGAGAAGCTTTAAAGGAATTAGCAATAAATGAGAAGATAGTAGTATTAGATGCAGATTTAGCAAAGGCAACTAAAAGCATAGAATTTAAAAAAGCAGCACCGGAAAGATTCTTTGATATGGGAATAGCAGAAGGAGATATGATTGGAACAGCGGCAGGATTAGCTACTTGCGGAAAAATACCATTTGCAACAACCTTTGCAATGTTTGCAGCAGGAAGAGCATTTGAACAAATAAGAAACTCAGCAGCATATCCAAAGCTAAATGTAAAAGTAGCAGTAACTCATGCAGGTGTAACAGTAGGAGAAGATGGAGGAAGTCATCAAGCAATAGAAGATATATCATTAATGAGAAGCATACCGAACATGGTGGTTTTAAATCCATCAGATGCAATAGAAGCTAAAAAAGCAGTATATGCAGCTGCAGAATATTATGGACCAGTATATATAAGACTTGGACGAGCTCAAGTACCTGTGATTCATGAGGAAAATTATGAATTCAAAATAGGAAAAGGTGAAGTATTAAGAGAAGGAAAAGATGTACTAATAGTAGCCACAGGAATAATGGTTGCAAAAGCGTTAGAAGCAGCAGAGACTTTAAGCAAAGAAAATATAGAAGCGACGGTTGTAAATATGTCCACTATAAAGCCACTTGATGCAGAACTTATAGTAAGTTTAGCAAAGGATATAAAAAAGGTAATTACAGCAGAAGAACACAGCATAATAGGAGGCTTAGGCTCAGCAGTCGCAGAAGTATTATCAGAGGAGTGTCCAGTTAAACTTAAGAGAATAGGACTTAAAGATGTATTTGGACAGTCAGGAACTCCAGAGACTTTACTAAAATATTATGGGCTGACTTCGGACGATATAGTTAAAGCAGCTAAAGATATAAAATGAAATTAAAAAGGGGGGCGTCACAATGACTACAAATTTTTCTGCCTCAGAAAAAGATTTTAGTATAGAACTAAGAAAGTTAATAAATGGTACTGATATTAGAGGAGTAGCTATAGGAACTGAAGAGTATAAAGCAAACTTAACTGCTGAAATTACAGCTTTAATAGGGGAAGGCTTTTTTAAGTGGATGAAAAACAGAGGACAAAATAAAAGTAACTTAAAAGTAGCTTTAGGGATGGACCCAAGATTATCGGGCCCTAAGTTAAAAGATTCTCTAACAGAAGCTTTAATAAAAGAAGGGGTAACTGTATTTGACTGCGGTATGACTACAACACCATCAATGTTTATGACAACTATATTGGAGGATTATAAATGTGATGGAGCAATTATGATTACAGCAAGTCACCTTCCATACTATTATAATGGTTTTAAATTTTTCACTTCAGCTGGAGGGTGTGAAAAAGAAGATATTGAAAGTATAATAGATTTTTCTATAAAAGAAGATAGCTTATTAAAAAGTTCAAGGGGTCAGGTGAAAAGATTTAGTTTAGTGGATGATTACTCAAGGGTTCTTATTGATAAGGTAAGAAAAGATACAGGTTCAGAAAAACCATTAGAGGGAACTAAAATAATAGTTGATGCAGGAAATGGAGCAGGAGGGTTCTTTGCAGACAAGGTGTTAGAACATCTTGGAGCAGATATAAAAGGAAGTCAGTTTTTAAAGCCTGATGGCAGCTTTCCAAATCATATACCTAATCCAGAAAATAAAGAAGCCATGGAGTCTATAAGGAATGCAGTTTTAAGGTCTAATGCAGACCTTGGAATAATCTTTGATACGGATGTGGATAGAGCAGCTATAGTATCAAAAGCTGGAGAAGAAATAAATAAAAATGCTCTTATAGCTTTAATATCTTCAATAGTAATAAATGAAAAAAGTGGAGCAACAATAGTTACTGATTCCATAACATCAACAGGTTTAACAGAATTTATAGCTGATTTAGGAGGAATTCATCATAGATTCAAACGAGGGTATAAAAATGTTATAAATGAAGCTAAAAGGTTAAATGCTGAAGGAGTCGAATGTCCTCTGGCAATAGAGACTTCAGGCCATGCAGCGTTAAAGGAAAACTATTTTTTAGATGATGGAGCTTACCTTATAGTAAAAATTCTAATAGAAATGTCAAAACTCAAAAATGAAGGCAAAGATATTGACTATTTAATAAAAGATTTAAAACACCCTGAAGAAAGTAAGGAAATCAGAATAAAAATAGATTCTAAGGATTTTAAAAATTATGGACAGACAGTGATCGATAAGTTAAAAGAGTTCTCTTATAAAGTTCAAGGCTGGAAGCTTGAACCACAAAATTATGAAGGCATAAAAATAGATTGCACTAAAGAAAAAGGATGGTTTTTGCTAAGACTATCATTGCATGAGCCACTTCTTGCATTGAACATTGAAAGCGATATTACTGGAGGGGGAGAGAATATTCTAGAAATTCTTAAAGCTTTCTTTAAGAATTATGATAGTTTAGATATTTAATTAATAAAAGGCTTAAGGTGAGTTCTAACCTTTTTTAAGCGTGTGAAATGGTATTTATAGACTTCGTCAATGTAACATTATGCTTTAAGGATTTTTTTTGTTTCGTATAAGTATTCTGACTAATTAGGTCAGAACGAAAAATAAGTAAAAGCAAATTGAAGAACCTACAAATAAAAGAATTTACTTTTATTTGTAGGTTTTAATATTTAGAATAGTGATTTGCAATCCAAGTACAAAATAAAGTACAAAATGGTGAGATATGAAAACTACACAATTATTAAAATTTAAAAATTATATATAAAAATTAAAAAAATCTAAAATTGTGGTAATATAGTATTAGGACAAAAAACAAATGTCTGTGTAGAAGAGACAATTTATTAATATACATTTTTGAAAGGGGACATTTTAGGTGGCAGAAAAAGAATTATCACGAGGCTTAAAAGCACGTCATATTGAATTGATTGCTTTAGGAGGAACAATTGGAGTGGGCTTGTTCATGGGATCAGCTAGTACGATCAAATGGGCAGGACCATCAGTATTGCTTGACTACGGAGTAGCTGGCATTGCTATGTATATAATTATGAGAATTATGGGGGAAATGCTTTATCTTGAACCAGTGACAGGTTCTTTTGCAAATTATGCACAGAAATATATAAGTCCTTGGGCTGGATATATGACAGCATGGTGTTACTGGTTTATGTGGATAGCTGTTGGAATGTCGGAAATTACAGCTATTGGAATTTATATGAATTACTGGTTCCCAAATTTGCCAGCTTGGATTCCTGCTTTAATTGGCGTGGCTATTTTAGCTGCTGCTAATATGGCGTCTGTTAAGTTTTATGGTGAATTTGAATTTTGGTTTTCTTTGATTAAGGTTGTTACTATTATAGCTATGCTTATAATTGGATTTGGGTTGATTTTCTTTGGTATTGGTAATAATGGTGTGGCAATTGGGCTTAAAAATCTTACAGCACATGGAGGTTTTTTTGCAGGAGGCTGGAAAGGCTGGTTATTAGCATTATGTATGGTAACAGCATCATATCAGGGTGTAGAACTTATTGGTATCACAGCTGGTGAAGCACAAGATCCCAAAAACACATTAAGAAAGGCAACCAAAAATATTATTTGGCGTATATTGATTTTCTATATTGGTGCTATATTTGTAATTGTAACAATTTATCCATGGAATCAAATTAGTACTCTTGGAAGTCCATTTGTATTGACTTTTTCTAAGATTGGGATTGCTGCTGCTGCGGGTATAGTCAATTTCGTAGTACTTACAGCTGCAATGTCTGGATGCAATAGTGGAATTTATAGTTGTGGGCGTATGCTTTATACATTGTCTCAAAATGGTCAGGCACCTAAATTCCTTGGTAAATTAAACAAGGATGGTGTACCAGCAAATGCTATTAAAACAACGTTAACTTGTTTACTTATAGGTGTAGTTTTAAATTACATTTATCCAAACTCTAAATTATTTGTTTATATCTATAGTGCCAGCGTACTTCCAGGCATGGTTCCATGGATTGTTTTATGTATTAGTCAAATAAAATTTAGAAAAGAATATGCAGCAGAAATGGCAAAGCATCCTTTTAAGTCGAAACTTTTTCCATATGCCAACTATATTGTAGTTGCATATCTTTGCTTAGTTTTGATAGGCATGTGTGTTAATTCAGATACGCAAATGTCATTATTGATTGGAATTATATTCTGCATCATCATTACTATCGGCTATTTTGCTTTAGGTCTCAATAAAGGTAAAAGTAAATTGGAGGAATTTAAAGAAGAGGAATTGTTAAGTTAAGATAAGCTATATAAGTTGCGTTAAAGAATTTACATTACACATGTTGTGTTACTATTCATGTAAACAATAGTAATGTAGTTTCATTATTGCAGCTTATATAGCTTGTAGGTGTAAAAATACCACAATAAATTTTGTGAGGATAAAATAAAGGATGTCTTAATCTTATAATTACAGATAAAGCGGTTATGAAAGTCACAGATAAAGGATTAATATTAATGGAAGTGGCGCCAGGAGTAACGGTTGAAGAGGTAGTAAACCTCACTGATGCTGACTTAATAATAGCTGATGATATTAATGAAATGGAAATGTAATATATATTGTGAATTTTTAATTGCAATATATATGTAAAATTAAAAGCTTTTAAATCGTTATAAATAAGTGTTAATAGTTAAAAAATGCTACTTTATATTTATAGAAAGTAGTATTTTTGTTTTGAATAAATAAGTTGTGTCTGAGGAGGACACTTTTTTGAAATCTCAAAGGTTAAAAAATGCAAGGTTGACAAATTTCGCGGACCACTATAAAATAATACTGAAATGTAAATGATAATTATTTTCATTATCATTTAGTGCTTGAAGATTCAAATATAAATTAAACTCAATACAATCAACATAACAATTAGGAGGGTGATCATGAAATTAAAAGGAATAACGACAATAATTCTTACTTGTACTTTATTAATAACAGGATGCTCAAGTCAGGCAGGACAAAATCAAGATAAATCTAATGTGAGCCAAAGTGCTTCTGTAACTTATCCATTAACAATTAAGCATGCTTTTGGAGAAACTGTAATTGAAAAGCGGCCAGAAAAGGTTGTTACAATTTCTTGGGGAAATCAAGATGTTCCTTTAGCATTAGGAGTTGTACCAGTTGGCGTATCTAAGGCTAACTATGGAAAAGCAGACGAAAATGGTTTATTACCATGGACAGCAGAAAAGTACAAGGAATTAGGTGTAGAAAAGCCTGTTACTTTTGATGATATAGACGGTTTGGATTATGAAGCTATTAGTAATGCTAACCCAGATGTTATATTAGCTGCATACTCAGGAATTACACAAGAGGAATACGATATGTTAAGTAAAATTGCTCCTGTTGTAGCATATCCTAAACTTCCATGGCAAACATATTGGCGTGATCAAATAACAACTAATGCAACTGCAATTGGCAAAAAGGATGAAGGAGATAAATTAGTTTCAAATTTAGAAGATCTAATAGCGGAAAAAACTAGTGAGTATCCTAATCTTAAAGGTAAAAAAGCTGCATTTTGTTACTTTAACCCTGCTGATTTAGGTAAGTTCTACATATACCTCCCAACAGATCCTCGTGCAGCATATCTAACAGATTTAGGATTAGAATTTCCTGATAGTGTTCAAAAATTAGTGCAGACTTCAGATAGCTTTGCTCTTGAAATTAGTTCAGAAAATATTGATAAGTTATCCGATATAGATGTTATAGTGACTTATGGAAATGATACATTATTAAAGCAATTACAATCAGATCCGTTACTTGGAACAGTTCCAGCAATAAAAAGAGGTTCGGTTGCACTTATAGAAGATGGATCAACACTCGCAGCATCTTGTACCCCTAGTGCATTATCTATTCCGAAAACAATTGATGAATATCTAAAGATAATTGGAGAGGCAGCAGATAAAGTACAATGAGAATTACAAAAACAATAGGAATATACTTAGTAAGTATTATTTTTCTAGGTATATGTATAATAGTATCACTAGCGTGGGGGTCAAAAAATATAGAGTTTGGTCAAGCAATTAATGCTTTATTAAATAGTGACGATATGTCTTTTGCTGCATTAGTAGTTCGTGAACGTATTCCAAGAACTATTTTTAGTATTATGGCAGGAGCTTCTCTCGGAATATCAGGAGCTCTTATGCAGTCAATTACTAGAAATCCAATAGCAGATCCAAGTATCTTAGGTGTTAATACAGGTGCATCTTTATTTGTTGTAATTGGGATAGCTTTTTTTAATATAAATTCAGCCAATCAGTATATTTGGACTGCACTGGCTGGGGCAGGGATAACCTCAATATTTGTTTACGGGATAGCATCTATGGGGAGTGGTGGCATGACGCCAATAAAGCTTGCTTTGGCAGGCTCAGCTACCAGTGCAGTTCTAACCTCTTTAGTAAGTGCAATTATACTTCCTAGAAGTGAAGTAATGGATAAGTTTAGATTTTGGCAGGTTGGAAGTGTGAGTGGTGCGACTTGGGAGAGCATTAATTTAATTCTGCCATTTTTAATAGTTGGATTAATAATAAGTATAGTAGCAACGCCAGCACTTGATGTTTTAGCTTTAGGTGATGAGGTTGCAACTGGCTTAGGTGTAAATATAGGGATTATTAGAATTACATGTGCAATTGCAGGAGTTATATTATGTGGCGCAATTACTGCAATTGCAGGACCCATTGGATTTGTAGGATTAATGATACCTCACAGCATACGTCTTATTTTTGGCTCAAATCTAAGGGGATTAGTTCCTATGTCAGCTATCGGAGGAGCAATGCTTTTAACAATTTCAGATGTTTTTGGAAGAGTAATTGGAAGTCCTGGTGAACTTCAGGTTGGAATTATTACTGCATTTTTAGGAGCACCAATTCTCATTATCATTGCAAGGAAAGCGAAGGTGAGAGCTATATGATACAAACTACTCATCCTATGATAAGAGAAGGGTATACTAAAAGGAAAAGACGCATGATCAGTGTTAATATAATTCTACTTGTTTTAACTGTAAGTCTTTGCTTAATTGCGCTTTTATACGGTAAAACTAATTACTCATTAAATACAGTTATGAGAGTGCTTGGAGGAGAACAAATACAAGGAGCAACCTTTAATATAGCAACCTTACGTTTGCCAAGAATGCTTTGTGGACTTTTAGCTGGTTTAGCTTTTGGAATAGCGGGAAATACCTTTCAAACTATGCTAAGGAATCCATTAGCTAGTCCTGATATTATCGGTATAAGTTCAGGCTCTAGTATTGCAGCAGTATTTTGTATATTAGTTCTTCATATGAGTGGAAGCGGTGTTTCTATAGCAGCAGTAATTTCTGGTGTCGTAGTATCAACACTTGTGTATGTGTTATCTAAAGGGGCAGGATTTTCAGGCAGTAGATTAATACTTATAGGAATTGGGATACAGGCAATGATAAATGCGCTTATATCATTTTTGTTAGTTAAAGCTTCGCAATATGATGTGTCAAATGCACTTAGGTGGTTAAACGGCAGTTTAAATGGAATGAGTATGGATGCTGTACCAATTTTATTTATAGTTGTAGTTATATTTGGAGTCATAATTTTATGCTTAACAAAGCAGCTTCAAATATTAGAATTAGGAGATGAGTTTGCTATTACACTTGGTGTTAAGATAAATTTAGTACGAATTATACTGATTTTAAGTTCAGTATGTTTAATTGCTTTTTCAACTGCTGTTACAGGACCTATAGCTTTCGTTGCATTTTTATCTGGTCCAATTTCAGCAAGACTTGTTGGGCTGGGAGCACCAAATGTTTTAGCATCAGGTTTAGTTGGTGTATTATTAGTACTTGGAGCAGACATGATTGGTCAATTCATATTTAGTACAAGATTTCCTGTAGGTGTAGTTACGGGAATTTTAGGGGCGCCATATATGCTATTGCTGCTAATATTTATAAATAGGAGGGGACAGGCATAATGAGTAAGAAACAACAACTATTTGAGGCAAAAAATATAGTAACTGGATATGACAAAAAGATTATAATTGATGGAATTGATATAGCTATTCCAAGCAATAAGATCAGTGTTATTATTGGAGCAAATGCATGTGGTAAATCAACTTTACTAAAAACACTTGCAAGGCTTATTAGGCCTGTTTCAGGAGAAGTTATAATTGATGGTAAAAAAATAACTTCAATGCCTTCTAAGGAATTAGCAAAGGTTTTAGGTCTGCTTCCTCAATCACCAATAGTTCCTGAGGGGATAACGGTTTGGGATTTAGTTTCAAGAGGCAGGTTTCCATATCAATCATTTTTAAGAAGTATGGATACAACTGATTTTGAAGCTATAGAGGAAGCTCTTGAAATAATGGGAATAACAGAGCTTGCTAATCGTAGTGTAGATGAGTTATCTGGAGGACAGCGTCAAAGAGTTTGGATTGCCATGGCACTTGCCCAGCAGACAGATATACTGCTTTTAGATGAGCCAACCACGTATCTTGATATTGCTTATCAAGTAGAGATTCTTGATTTATTAACAGATTTAAATCGCAAAAGAGGAACAACCATTGTAATGGTACTTCATGATATAAATTTATCTGCTAGATATGCAGATTATATATTTGTTCTTTGCAATGGAAAACTTATTAAGCAGGGTACGCCAAAAGATGTTATAACTCCAGAATTAATTGATACAGTTTTTGGATTAGATTGTGTAGTAATACAAGATCCAGTGTCGAATTCACCTTTTATAGTACCAAGAGGAAGACATCATGTTTAACAGATAATACGTATTTAAATTACATTTTAGCTAATTTATATATTAGCGTTTAGAAGATGAACTGTTAAGTGAGACACCGGCAAATTATTAGAAATACTTGATTAAGAAACTAGTGAGGATTGAACTTTGTATTGAATAAAGTTTAGTCCTTTTAGTTTGCGTTTAAATCTTCTTACCATATGATTATATATTGATCTTTGGTAAAATTTGATATAATTAAAATAATGATATATCCGTTATATTTTTTCTTAGATATTAATAAATAAATTAGAATGAGGTGATTAAATGCCATATATATTTTTAGCCTGTGCGATAATGTTTGAAATATGTGCAACAACTTTAATGAAACTTTCCAATGGATTAACTAATATAAGATATTCGATAATTATGTTAATTTGTTATGTTTTTAGTTTGGCATCATTATCGCTATCTCTTAAGAATATAGAAATAAGTGTTGCGTATGCAATTTGGTCAGGAATTGGAATAGCAGTAATATCAGTAATAGGAGTAATAATATTTAAAGAAGATATTTCTTTAATTAAAGTTATATCTATTTTATTAATTATATTAGGAACTATAGGACTTAATTTATCGACTACGCATTAAAAATCTACCAAAGTTATAATGAAAATTTATACAAAATTTGATTTGAATAGGTAATTACCGATGCAGTTATTGTTACAAATACATCGGTCGAATATATTATCCATTAATGCAAATAATAGATAATATTAAGGCTCTAAAAATTGTTAGGTGAGAAAAATGAAAGAACTTAAAAGATTACTAACGGTTATTATAAGGTTAATTTTTATAATTACTATGACATTAAATTTCAGTGTAAAAGCAGTAAGTAATATTACCGGGATTGAATCAAAGAGACCTGTAGAAGTAGGAGTATTAGTTTATAGTGATAATGTATTTAGTTTTCTTGTTGCAGAGAACTTAAAGGATATTGCAAATGAAAAAGGAGATAAGGTTAAATTTACTGTATTTGATGGAGAGGAAAATCCTGCTAGAGAAGGTGAACTTTTAAATAAGATGCTTAATGATAATTATGATCTTCTATTAGTAGACATAGCTGGACAGACGGTACCGGATTTGATAGATACTACAATTAAGAAAGCTAAAGGTATTCCAATAATTTTTTTTGATGTAACACCTGTAAAATTAGATGTAATTAGAAGTTATCCAAAAGCTCTTATAATAAATAATGATTCAAAACAGGCCGGAACCCTACAAGGAAAAATGATTGCAGATGAATGGAATGCCAATAAAGCTATAATGGATAAAAACAAGGATGACATACTACAGTATGTAATGATAAAAGGAAATGAAGAGAGCTTTGCAACCAAAGAAAGGACGATGTATGTTCTAAAAGCAATTAAAGAGGCGGGAATAAAAACACAAGAGCTCGCATCAGTAAATGCTAATTGGAATCAAGATTTATCAGAAGAAATTATAGGATCGTTGTTTATTAAATATGATGGTAAAATAGAAGCTATAGTCGTCAATAATCATTCTATGGCAGTAGGTGCTGTTAAAGCACTTCAAAAGTATGGGTATAATATGGGAGATGAGAAAAAAACTATTCCAATTTTCGCAATCAATATAAGTCCGGAAATTGAAGAAATGATAAAAAAAGGATCCATTGCTGGTACTGTACCTAGGAATCCTCGCACTTATGCAGAAGCTATTTATGCTATTGGAATGAATTTAGTTAATAGTAAAAGTCCCCTAGAAGGTACGAATTATAAATTTGATGAAACAGGAGTTGTAATTAAGTTACCATTTGAAGAATACAAAACTAAAACTACACAAGACAAATAGAACATACGAGGCTTTGGCCTCGTTTTTTTGATTCTTTAATCAAATAATTGAATTGAATTAATTTAGCATTAGGGTATATCTCACATGCGCTTAAGAAAGGCAGATGCGTAAAAAAATATCTAAGAAATTGGAATCATAGAGAATTAACATGTGTGATTTATATGAAATGTAATGCTTGAAGAATAAATTTATAATATAAAATGTGGTAGTTGAGCCTTAAAATACACTAAACCTATTGACATTGTATATAAAGTACTATATCATATTAAAAAGATAGGAAATATGTAAAATGTCTTAGAAAATCTACTGTTAGAGAATTAGATATATTTAGAACACCTAAAAGTATATAAACAAACATGTTGGTAAGGAGATTCTATGGAGATAAACAATACTTTTAATTTAGTTAGTATATTTGCAAAAGCTTCACTTGTGACAATAGAGGTGGCAGTTTTATCTATTATAATAGCTTTTATTATAGGGTTTATATGCAGTATAGCTATATATTATAAAATACCTGTATTAAAAACTATTATTTATATTTATGTGGAGTTTTTTAGAAATACTCCTTCATTAATACAGGCTTATTTCATTTTTTATGGATTACCTAAAGTATTTATGAAGATAGATAGTTTTACTTCATCTGTAATAGTGCTTTCTCTCTTAGGGGGTGCATACATGTGTGAAGCTATTTATTCTGGTACAAAAGCAATTTCAAAAAATCAAAAAGAGCTTGCAATGGCAATAGGGTTATCAAAATTTGATACGTTGAGATATCTTATTTTACCTCAATCAATTTCAATTTCTATTGCTGCATTAAACAACAATGCTATTTTTTTAACCAAAGAAGTATCTACAATGAAAATAATTTTACTTCCTGAAATAGTTTATCAAGCTTTTGCAATAATAAGTTTACGTGCAGATTTGACTGTTCCTATTATTATAATGATGATTATTTCTTATTTGGTTATTTTGATACCAATGTCTTATGGATTTTCAATGTTAGAAAGGAAGATGCGTTTTGCAGAATTTGGGAATTGATAATATAATACAAGCTTTTCCAAGGTTGTTAGATGGTTTTGTTGTTACTATAAAACTATCCGCTATTTCTTTGGTATTATCTATTATTTTAGGATTTATAGTTGGCGTACTTATGACTTCAAAAAATAAATTAGTTAACATTGTATTAAGAGTCTTATTAGAAGCATTTAGATTAATTCACCCTTTAATTTGGTTATTTGTGTTCTTTTTTGGTGTGTCTTATGTTTTTAATATACAAACAGATAATATGGTTGTATCAATTATTGTTTTCACATTGTGGGGAACTTTCGAAATTGGTGATTTAGTAAGGAGCTATATAGAAAGTCTACCAAAAAGTCAGTTTGAATCAAGTGCAGCCATAGGACTTACAAAAATTCAAATGTATAGATATGTAATTTTGCCACAAGTAGTAATAAGAAGCATACCAGCTATAGTTAATTTGGCAACGCGTCTTATAAAAACCACTAATATAGTATTTTTAATAGGTGTTTCAGAAGTGTTAAAGGTTTCGCAAAACATTATTCAGGTAGTATATTACAACAATCCTAATAGTTATATTTCGTTTACGATGTATTTCATCCTATTAATTGTTTACTTCATTATTTGTTATCCTTTATCATTGTTTTCAAAATATTTAGAGAAGAAAGTTTCGGTGATATAAGACACAATCAAAAACGAATTTTGCATACAAGAGGTGAAACACATGTTACTAAGTGTAAAAAATATTAAAAAATCCTATAAAGAAAATACCGTACTTAATGATATTAGTTTTGATGTGGAAAAAGGTGAGGTAATTTCTATATTGGGCCGTTCTGGCTGCGGAAAATCAACGCTTTTAAGATGTATTAACGGATTAGAAGAAATTCAAGGCGGAGAAATATATTTAAATAAAGAGTTGATTACAAAACCTGGGGCTAAATATAAACATTGGTGTGAGATAAGAAAAAAGATAAGTATGGTATTTCAAAGTTATGACTTATTTCCGCACATGAATGTTTTAAATAATATTATTTTAGGACCTATGAAGGTAGAAAAGAAAAGTAAAGATGAGGCTGTAAAAGAAGCTTTAAAGCACTTGGAAAGAGTAGGGTTAGCAGAAAAGAAATTAGCTTATCCAAGAGAATTATCTGGTGGACAAAAACAAAGGGTAGCTATCTGCAGGGCTCTTTCGATGAATCCAGAAATAATATTATTTGATGAGGTTACTGCTGCATTAGATCCAGAAATGGTAAGAGAAGTTTTGGATGTAATTAAAGGGTTAAAAGATCAAGGACTTACTATGCTTGTTGTTACACATGAAATGGCATTTGCAGAAAAAGTATCTGACAAGATTATATTTATGGAAGGCGGAAAAATTGCAGAAGTGAATACACCAGATAAATTTTTCAGATCTCCGGATACAGTTGAAGCAAAAAGATTTTTAAATTTATCAGAGAATTAGTTGTCTAATAATTAGGTATCGAAATAAGATATTTAATGTTTTATATAAAATTTATATTTATTATTTATGGTTTAGGAGTGAATAAAATGAAGAAAACGAAAAAGATTTTAACAATTTTAGCTGGTCTTGCATTAGTAGTAGGAATGGTAGGCTGTGGAAATACAAGTCAATCGGGAACAAATGCACAACCTGGTTCAATAGCTGCAATTAAAAAAGCAGATACAATAAAAATAGGTATTTTTTCAGATGATGCACCATTTTGCTATCAAGATGCTGATGGAAGTTATAAAGGTTATGATGTAGAATTTGGTAAAAGAGTTGCTAAGGAATTACTTGGTGATGAAAATAAAATCACTTGGGTAGTTGTAAATCCAGCAGACAGAGTTGCTTATGTACAAACAGGAAAAGTAGACTTAATGCTTGCAGATTTCACAGTTACAGATGATAGAGCTAAAAGTGTAGATTTCACATTACCTTATGAAAAAGTTTCTATAGGTGTGGTTTCTAGCGAAAAGAATCCTATAACATCTGCAGATCAGTTAAAAGGTAAAACATTAGCTGTTAATACAGGTACTACACAAGATTCGTATTTCTCAACTAATGTTCCAGATGCAAACATAGTAAAAGTAGATGCCGTTTCAGATGGTTTCCAAGCCTTGACTTCAGGTAGAGCAGATGCTTTTTCACAAGATAATACAACAGTACTTGTATGGGCGAAAAAGAATCCTGGTTATGTAGTTGGTATTAAAGAATTAGGTAATAAAGATTATATAGCTGGTGCTGTTAAGCAAGGAAATAACGAATTATTGGATTATGTAAATGGCTTAATTAAAGGTAAATTAAAAGATGAACAATTCTTCCATAAAGATTATGAGGACACATTAAAGGCAAGTTTCCCAGACGATATTACTGCTGATCAAATTGTAGTTGAAGGTGGAGAAAAAGAATAAAAAATAGAGAATAAGTAGTAGGGTTTGCTTAGCAAACCCTATTTTTTATGAGAAAATTTATCAAGTTCATGATACTAGGAACACTATGTTTTTTGGGTTCCTATTGCCTTATCTAATTTCAGTATTTGCAAAGAAAGTTTATATTTTAACGCAATATATAGTATAATATTTGTTAGAATATATAGATATATAAAATAAGAACTAGACTTATAACTTAGAACTCATGTTTTTTATAGATTAAGGCAACAATCAAGGCAGTGACAAGTTACAAATGATAAGTTCAAGTTTAAAGTTGGATATCTATAAAGGTAGTGTAATGGGAATTTAATAATTTCTAATATAATAATAGATGAGGAATATAAAGATATGACAAGTGAACTAGAGAAATACTACAATAAATTTTGCGAGGACAAAAGATTAACAAGAAAATATGGGCAAGTTGAATATATTACTTCAATGAAGTATATTCATGATTATCTAGAGGATAATAAAAATGCAAAAATCTTAGATGTTGGTGCTGGCACGGGGAGATACTCTGTACAACTAGCAAATGAAGGCTATGATGTTACTGCAGTTGAACTTGTAAAGCATAATCTAGGTGTATTAAAGTCAAAAGGAAGTACAGTAAAAGCATATCAGGGAACAGCATTGGATTTATCAAGATTTTCAGATGATGCTTTTGATATGACATTGGTGTTTGGGCCAATGTATCATTTATATACCTTTGAAGATAAAGTGAAAGCACTGCACGAAGCAAAAAGAGTAACTAAACCTGGCGGTGTTATATTAGTAGCTTATTGTATGAATGAATATAGCGTAATAACATATGGTTTTAAGGAAAATAATATTCGTTCATCTATTGATAATGGGAAACTTACAGAGGATTTTCATGTTGTATCAAAACCAGAAGATTTATATGATTATGTAAGAATTGAAGATATTAATAAATTAAACGAGGAAGTAAAACTTCAAAGAATAAAATTAATTGCAGCAGATGGACCAGCTAATTATATGAGAACTGTTATAAGTGCTATGAATGAAGATACCTTTAAGCTTTTTATGGATTATCATTTTTCTACATGTGAAAGACCAGATTTACTTGGAGCAAGCGGACATACTTTAGATATTTTAAGAAAAGAATAGTCAATTTTAATATGTATTTCATATTAATCATAAGCCTATGAAAGTCTAGAAATTAGATTTTTGTGGGCTTTTTTTAAAGAAATCTTATAACTAAGCCTATTAATTTTTAAAAATGCTTGACTTCGTGTTACTCGAAAGGAGTATTTTGAAAATATCATATGATATTACTCATGTGATAAGGAAAAAAACATTAGTAAAGGAGAATCGTACATGAATACAAAAGTAGCTATTATAACAGGTGCAAGCAGCGGAATGGGAGCGGCTACAGCTAGGGTCCTTGCCAATAACGGAATTAAAGTTATGATGGCCGCTCGACGTGAAGAGCGGTTGCAGGAGTTATGTAAAGAAATCAACAACGGAGGGGGAGAAGCCAGCTACAAAGTTACGGATGTTACTTCATATGCAGACATGGAAGCTTTGGCAAACGAAACGATTAAAACCTACGGACAAATCGACATTATGATTAACAATGCGGGAGTTATGCCACTTTCATTTTTCCGAAACCTAAAAGTCAACGAGTGGGAACAAATGATTGATGTAAATATAAAGGGTGTTCTTTATGGGATGGCAGTTGTATATAAGCACATGGAGGAACGCAATGAGGGACATATCATTAATTTTGGCTCAATTGCATCACATGTAATTTTCCCTTCTAGTTCCGTTTATAGCGCCACTAAATCTGCGGTAAAAGTATTGACAGAAGGAATGAGAGCAGAAATTACACCAAATCAAAAGATCAGGACTACCCTTATCTGTCCTGGATCTGTAGCAACCGAATTGAGCAATACCATTACTGATACCTCAATTTTTCCTGAATTAGAGAAATTGGGCAATAAAGAATGGACTCCTCTGGAAGCTAATGATATAGCCAATACGATATTATTTGCCATTCAGCAGCCACCAAATGTGGATATCAATGAAATGATAGTTCGTCCAACAGCTCAAAGTCTGTAAAAAAGATTTTATAGGAATTGAAAAAATTTCTAAATAAACGAATCTAATTTGTTATAAAATTACTTCCAACAACGGAAGCACTAAATGCAAATCAGATAGCCTTTAAGCAATAAAAATTGCAGAGACTATCTGATTTTTTTACGCTAATGAAGATTAATATTTACATCGGTTTTTATTCCAGTTTTCTGGATTTGTATCATCAGGAATTCCATGCTTTATAATATCTGAATAGTGCTTTAACTTTCTTTCCATATATTGAGCTCGTTGCTTTGCTTCCTCTAATTGAGCATAAGCATGTTTACTCTGTTCTAAGATAATTTCGTGGCGAGTAGGAATTGTTGAATCACCTTCTTGACAAAGGTCAATATAGTTTTTAATGCTGTCTATTGACATTCCGCATTCTTTTAAGCACTTGACACATATCAGCCAATTGACAGATTCCTCATCAAAAAGACGAATGTTATTTTTGTCACGTTGTATGGTTGGAACCAATCCTTTGTCTGTGTAAAAACGGATGGTATGTTCAGTGAGATTTAATTTCTCAGCTACTTCCTTTACTGTATACATTTTTCGCCTCCAGATAATAAAAAATTAACTTCGAATTACTTGCAGAAGTTGAAATAATTATATCATAAAATTAAATCTGCTAGAAGTTCTATGAATGGAGGCACTTTAATCTTGTTATAACAGATCTCTAAAGGTCATATTATAAGAATAAAAAGGAGAAATACATGAGACATAAAAAGTTCCCTACAGAAACATTTTTTGGTGATTTGAAACAAGTTTTCACTTTTTATGGAGCAATGCCTACTGGAGTTACTATTTCAGAAAATGGACGTATATTTGTAAACTTTCCTAAATGGGGAGATGATGTCAAGTTCACTGTAGCAGAAATAATTAAAAATAAGTTAGTTCCATATCCTGATTTAAGTACAAATGAGGTAGATTATGATAATTTAGATAAATGTTTTATAAGCGTGCAAAGTGTTGTTGCAGATGGTAGAGGAGCCCTTTGGGTATTGGATACAGCAGCACCAAAATTTTCGAGACCTATAAAAGGTGGAGCAAAACTTGTTTGTGTAGATTTAGCTACTAATAAGCTTAAAAGAAGCTATATTTTTTCTGATGATGTAGTTTTACCTACTACTTATTTAAACGATATGCGTATAGATTATCGTGTTGGAGATGAAGGATATGCATACATTACAGATTCAGCAGATAGGGGACCAGGTGGAATTATTGTAGTTGATTTATGCAGTGGAAAAGCATTTAGACGCTTAAATGGAGATAAATCAACTTCCTATGACAAAAATTTTCTTCCTAAAGTTGAAGGTAAGGTATTACTTAATAGAAGCAATAGTGGAGCAACCTCTAGAATTACAACGTCATCAGATGGAATTGCAATATCTCCTGATGGGGAAGTGCTCTATTACTGCGCGTTAGCAAGTCGAGACTTATATTCTATAGAAACGGAGCTTTTAAGAAACAGAAAGATTACAGACTCAGAATTATCTTCTTGCGTTAAATACTTAGGAGAAAAAGGTGCATCTGATGGTATGATTACTGATTCAAAGGGGAAAATATATGCTGGAGATTATGAAAATAACAGCATTAGAATAATTTGGACAGACGGAACCATGAGAACTATTGCTCATGATCCACGAATACTATGGCCAGACACACTCTCAATAGGCACAGATAAATATTTGTATTTTACGGCAAATCAATTGCATAGACAAGCAAAATATCACTATGGAAAAGATTTAAGAGAAAAACCTTATGTGTTATTTAAAATGAAAATTAACGAATTACCTGCTCCTACAAAATAGTATTTTTTTATTCTTTAGGAATTCATAATAAAGTTAAAGCTGTGGATAACTTATTAAAAAGGTCAATTAAGTAGGTTTTGTGTGTCAAAAAGAATAAAAAATAAATCTTATTCGCCTG
>NZ_LZZL01000028.1:0-57851 GCF_002006495.1 Clostridium sp. BL-8 | reverse complement strand
TGTTAATTACCTTATGAGTTTTCGATGCTTTACCATCTTTCATTCCTTGAAGATATAATGTGTATAAACTGTCTTGATCATTTAATTTGTCAATCAATCCAGCTTCTAAGGGTTGGACTACTACCACACTACCATTAAAATCTGCTTCATCATTCATCTTGTCTATTTGCCAATCAACAAAGGCTCTTAGAAAATTTCCTTCTCCAAATTGTAAAACTTTTTCTGGATAAGTCTTAAACTCTTTGAATAATGATTTATTTAGTTTCATTCCTTTCTCCTCCAAACTTAATTTTTAATATATTATCAAAACCCACTTAATAATATTTAATCCTTCTATATATCAAGTGGTTATTTGATTACTTAATTAATATAAATAAAAACTAAATAATAATATAGAAATCCTTGTTCACGTTAACAAAAAATATTATCAGAAGATGTTAACGTGAACAAAAATGCACAAATCGTACATTTACAATTTATATTATAGTCTTTATGACTTAATAATGCAATACCTTTTGTTAACGTTTAACCAAAGTTTACAATAATTAGCCATTTCATTAGCTAATTATTGTAATAATTTTTTATAATTTCTTAACCGAATTCCTTATAATAAGTTTAGATTCAATATACACCTTAGTCTTATTTGCTTCTTTATTGCTTATTAAATTTAATAGGTTTATGCCACCATATTCACTCATTGTTAATGAATCCTTTTTTACACTCGACAATGTTGGAGTAACATAGTTACAAAAGTTACTATCATCAAATCCTATAATAGATATATCATTAGGAACACTTAATCCTTCTTCATCTATAGCTTTCATAGCCCCCACCGCAATATCATCATTAGAACAAAATACCGCAGTCGGTCTATCTTTTAACTCTAGCAGCTTTGTCATATTTATATACCCGCTTTTCATATCATATCTGCCACTCATAATATATTCATCTTTAATTGGAATATTATGATCCTCTAGTGCTTTTATATATCCTTTTCGTCTGTACTCACTAGATTCAAATTCCTTATTTCCTTCGATCAAAGCAATTTTTTGGTGATTATTTTCTATAAAATAAGTAACTGCATCATACGATCCTTTCGTATCATTAGACATAATGTTTACCAATTGATTATTTTCTATGTATCTGTTTATAACTACAGTAGGTATACCTTTTTCAATAATATTTTCAATGAATTTATCATCATCTTTTCTTTGGCTTACTACTATTATTCCATCAAAGTTTTTATTATCAATTGGATATGAATTAGCATAATCGTCAATTCCTCTAATAACTAGATTATATTCTTTATCCATTACTTTACTGATACCTTTAACAATTTCATGGAAGAATGTGTCAGACGTACCATTTCCTATTGATGAAAAGAAAACACCTATAACATATGATTTTAATAAAACCAGACTTTTTGCATTGTAATTCGGCACATAATTCAATTCCTTTGCCAAAGTCTTAATTTTAATTTTAGTATCCTCATTTATATATGGACTGTTATTAAGCGCTCGGGATACTGTTGTGTGCGAAACATTTGCTATTTTGGCTATATCTTTTATCGTTACACTCATCTCTCTATACTCCCCTGTCATAATTGTATAAGTATATTTTACCATAATAACTCAGATATATAAAAATATTTAATTTCTATCTTACATTAATATTAATTATTTTTCTAATTTGAATTATTTTTTAATAATATATCAAGCATTAATTCTAATTATTTTTGCAATATTCCTCAATAGTCTCTGCTACTATTTTTGCTTGGACTACTGCTTCTACGACTGTTTTTGCTCCAGTAACTACATCTCCAGAGGCAAATGTTCCCTTTTTAGTTGTATTTCCTTTATCATCAGTAATTAGTAATCCCCATTTGTTAGTATTTAGTTCTGTTGTATTAGATACTATATTTGCTCTAGGATTTTGACTTACTGCAATAATTACTGAATCACAGTCAAAAAATTCTTCTTTCCCTTCTATTATTTTTGTTTTAACTCTTCCTTCTGAATCAGTCACATTTTCTGTAACAGCTAATTTTATTCCATTTTCTTTTATTTCAATCGGAGCTCTAAGTAATTCAAACTTAATACCATCTTCCTTAGCTTCTCTTATTTCCTGCTTTGTAGCAGGCATTTCCTCAAAGCCTTTCCTATAAAGTATAGTTACATTTTTAGCTCCATATCTTTTAGCACTTCTAGCTGCATCCATAGCAACATTTCCAGCTCCTATTATAGCTACATTATCTCCTAATCTATAGAATTCTGGTGATTTCAAATAATCTATAGCATAATGTACATTACCAAGAGTTTCTCCCTTAATATCCAATGTTTTAGGGTTCCATACTCCAGTTCCAATAAATGCAGCCTTATATCCATCTTCAAATAATCTATCTAATGTAATAACAGGACCAATAAGTGTATTAGGTCTAATTTTTACACCAAGTTCAACAAGTCTTTCTTCTATTGTATATATTAATTTCTTAGGTAATCTATATTCTGGTATACCGTATCTAAGTACTCCACCAATCTGACCATGAGCATCAAATATAGTAATGTCATATCCTTTTCTTGCTAAAATAAATGCAATAGTTATTCCAGCTGGACCACCGCCTATTATAGCAATTCTATCTTTATCTTTCTCTACATTTTCAAAATGTGTCTCCTCTATGTATTTTTTTGATATTTCATCCTCTATGTCATGAAAGCTTATTGGTTCTCCTTTAATTCCTCTTACACAATTTCCTTTACATTGGTCTTCATGAGGACATACTAATGAACAAACTACCGAAAGAGGATTGTTATTAAATAATATTTCCCCAGCCTCTTTAACTTTTCCTTCTTTATAAAGACTTATAATTTCAGGTATAGGCGTATTAATGGGGCAGTTTGCCGTACATCTTGGATTTTTACACAATAAACATCTATTTGCTTCATCTACTAAAAATTTCTTATTTTCCATATATAAAAATCTCCTTTTTATTTTTTATACTCAGTATAGTATATAGTAACTTAAATTATCCTTTATTTCAACTACTTATAATAAAATATGCTATCCTTTTCCAATAAAATGATAGCATATTTTTTCATATTAATTTAGTTTTAGACATAGAAAATATAAAAAGATACAATTTAATTAAATTTCTTGTATAAATATAATATTCCATTTTTAGGGCTATATATTAACTTCCCTGAAAACCCTCTTTTTTTTAGTTCTTTTTGGAGACTATACATGAAGAAGCCGTGTGTAACAACCAAAATATTCTCTGATCCCTCTTTTATTGCCTCTTCTTGTAATAAATCAACAAATTGTCTAGCCTTTTTTCTTGTTATTGTTCTATTTTCTTCTTGTGATTTATGATTAAAGTACCAAGCAATTCTTCCGCTAACCGCCCAAAACCAATAAGGTAGTTTTAAATCACTTTTAAATACAGGATCAATTATAGTTTCTCGAATCAAATCATTTGTAACTATATCTTCTTTATAGACGTGCTGTGCTGTAATCAATGCCCTTATAAGAGTACTAGAATAACATTTATCCCATTTTATACCCTTGAGCTCTACGTCATTTTTTATAACATCACTTTTATTATAATTTTCTTCCCATTCTTTGAATTCTTTTGAGGTCATAAAAAACTTTTTATGGTAATTAACTTTAAAATGTCTTATAAGACCTATTCTCATAAAAATCCCTCTTGTCGTAAAATATATTATTAACTTAATTGAAGCTGTTTTACTATATCAATTAACATATTTACTCTATTAAACGGAGTTATGAAATACAATCCATCCGAAACTCCCTTTAGTTTATTTCCAATCTCTACAGCAATATTAATACCAATTTCTTGTGCTTCTTCCTTACTCATGTCTTCTGAGAACATCTTCATATATCTTTCAGGAATTTTAACTCCTGGAAGCTCATTATTTAAAAACACTGCATTTCTATAACTTACAATTGGAAGAAGTCCAGCTAAAATTTTCACATTAGTTTTTGCCTTTATTTTACTTAGAAATTCAATAGCATTATCTTCATATATAGGCTGTGTCAAAAAGAATTTTGCTCCATTATCTATTTTTTTTAACATGCGGTTAAATTCAACATCTTTATTTAACACATTTAAATTCAAAGCACCACCTATATAAATGTTATCTTCTTTAAATAAATCTTCATTCATATCATTTATTAGTTTCATGAGTCTAAATGAATTTAAGTTAAACACACTTTTAGTTTCAATCTTATTTGCATCAGATATAGGATCTCCTGTAATTGCTAGTATATTCCTTATGTTTTCAATATGTGAACCTATTAAACTAGACCTTATAGCGTTTGTATTCCTATCTCTGCAGCATATATGCGGCATAACTTCAATTCCTATTTCTCTCTTTATTTTAGATGCTATAATCGTCGAATCAGCTCTTACCTTTGACATTGGCGAATCTGGAATTGTTACTAAATCAATGTTATTTTCTTTACATATTTTAGCTCCTGCCATAAGCTTGGATATATCAGTGTTAATAGGCGCTGATAATTCTATTGCAATGGCAAATTCATTTTTATCAAGTTTATCTTTGAATGTATTTTCTGTTTTTTCTTTATATTCTTTTATTTCTTCTTTCTTGCTATACGAATTAATTTCATTTGAATTATTTTTAATTAATGCGACTAATTCCTTAATATAATTTGGATTTGTTCCGCAACATCCACCTATTATAGATACTCCAAGCGTCGTCATTGCATTAACTTTATTAGCAAAGTATACTGGATTGTTAGGATAAACAGTTCTCTCATGAATTATTTCCGGATACCCAGCATTTGGAATAGCTGAAACAATATCATTTTCTATATCTATTGTTCTGATAAATTCAGCCACATGAGTAGGTCCGGATCCACAATTGAATCCATATGAATCAATTATTTTAATCTCTTTAACTTTCTTAATTAATTTACTAGCGCTAATTCCATCTCTTGTGAAGCCATCTGGTTTTACTGCAAATTGCGTTAATATAAAACTCTTAGAATCCTTTCCTTTTATATATTCAGATATTTCTTTTAAATATTTATAATTACTAAAAGTTTCAAATACAAAAATATTTATATTATTATTTAAGAAGCAGTCTACTATATATTTATATTCCTTTAGTATATCCTCTTGAGATTCATCTATATTGTCTTCTTTTATAGGACCAATACTTGCTCCTATAAAAACCGAGGTGTTTTGAGTAACCTCCTTTGCTATATCTATTCCAGATTTAATTATATTTTTTAACGTTTCATATGATACTCCAAGATCATGTGTATTAGCTGAAAAAGTATTCGTTCTTATTAATTTTGCACCAGCATTAATATATTCTTTATGTATTTTTTTTATTGTATCTCGGTCATCTAAATTGGCAAATTCACAGTAAGAAATATCATTCCCCGTTAACTCCGAATAATATGTTCCCATGGCTCCATCAAATATTAATATATTATCTTGCAAATAATCTTTTATCATTTCTAATCTCCCCAATTTTTCATTAATAATACTAAAGTAAGTATACTATAAAAATCTTTTCTCGTCCTTAATTTTATCTAAAACAATTTAGTTTACTGGGCTATACAGATAGAACTTTATATATTGGTATAAAAAATAGGTTTATCATTTTGATAAACCTATTTTATATAAGGACTATAGAAAACATTCATTTTAGTATTTAAATCCTTAAAATTCACTATTTTTTTGATTGATCTTGTGTTATCACTTGACCTGATGCATTTTCATTTTTACCTGAAGCAGTACTATTTGGAGTGGTTCCATTGTTTGGCAGCACATCAATACTATTATCTTTTGGTGGCGTTGTTGAACTACCTGTGTTACCACTACTACTATTTTCAGTATTGGTGTTTGAACCATTTTGTACTGGAGAATCTGGCTGTACTTCTATAATAGTATTGTTTTTTTCAGGTTTATTGGTATTAGTATTATCCTTATCCCCCTTTACAGAATCTACATTTGATTCTGTATTATCAGAAGCTGCATCTAAATTAGGTCTTTCTATCACTTGCTTGTCACTATTGACTTCTGAATTAACATTTGGATCTTGAGTATTATTTTTTTGATCTTCTGAATTCCATTGTTGATCTTCAGCGTTATCTCGTATACTTGCAGTAATTTCCTTAACTGGTGCTTTATCAATATTATTCTTTATACCTTGATCTTCAACTTTAAGAGCTGCTTCATATCTGCCTAAACTTATGTTTTTTGTTTTGGCTTCATCAACTGCTTCTTTATCACCTTTAACATAGACTACATCCTGTTGATCAAAAGTTGAATCAATTGTACCTATAAGATCTTCTTCATATTTACTATTGTCTTCATTATTAACAAATGCATAACCAACTAGTACATCTTTATTAGTATTTAAATAATTCTTCTCTTCAAGTTTATCCTTTATTTTTTGCATTCCACTCTCAAGAGAAATATCCTTAATATCGCTAAAATCAATATTTTTTCCATCATCATTAACGCCCTCTACCTTAATGATGTTAAGCTTGTTGTCCGCTTCAATTTGTATACTTGGATTAATATCCAAACTAACAACTGCATATGCTTCCTGGGGTTTCATCGTATGAAAGAAGGTGAATACAATTAAAAATACTGCTGCAATTGATCCTAATGTTTTTATAAAATTATTATATCTATGCCTATTACTAGTACTATTTATAATATCGTCCTCGAAATAAAATATTTTTTGTCCGATTTTCATGTTTTCTTTAAAAATTATTTTGTCCATTACACCATGGTCATTTAAAGCAATAGCATAATTTTTCTTTACCTCCATTATTATTCCCTTATTCATTTTTTCACCTACTTCCTTATCCAATTCCTTAAAGCATTGAGTCTTTTATCAATTATTATTACTACAGAAATTATAAATTTCTTACTTCTTTTTATTACCTTTTCTGTTACAGAAAATTTCAGAACGATTCTCTTTATTGGCAATCGTTTTTTTAGATACATAAAAGAAGTAAATTCTTCTTCCTTACTTATCTCTTCTGATAAGATAATTGCATTTTTCCTCGTTGCTTGTTGCTTGTTGCTTAGGAGCTTCATTAACTAAGTCTTCAAACGTAAATCCAAATGAACTTATTTCAATTTTTAGTTTATTGATCTCTTCTATAAGGATACTATTATCCTCTTTAGGTTCAAAATATTCATCTTTAATGTCTAAACCCTTATCCACTAATTCATCTAACGATGAATGCTGATGTCTATTTTCACCCTTTAAATAATTCTTGATTCTACTTCCTATAACGAGCTTTGCATAAGATAGAAAATGTCCCTTCTCATTATCATATCTTTCAATTGCCTCGTGGAAACCAAGCAGACCAACACTTAATTCCTCATCATTTTCACATGATACATATCTTCCTGTAACATCCGAAATGCTTTTTATTATAAAAGGCATATGCTTTTTAATAAGTTCATTTACATCTGTGTTCTTATCAACATTTAAATCTACTAAAACACATTCGAGCATATCTACGCTCCCTTCTCCGGTCATTAATATATACAATATAAATTATATTTTTTGGTACTTTTTATTGAATAAAAGAAAGACTTTATTATATAGTCTAAATTTAACAACTTTATTTAATATAAATGAACAATTATAATATTTAGTTTGTCCATAAAATTAAACATTGCAAATAACTATATTCACCTTAGTCTTATAAATAATTTATAAATTATAAAATCCATATATTTTCAAACCTTATTTAAAATATATATGTTGCAATAATAAATTTACATTTGGAAGGCTTATAGGCTAAGTAAATATCTAGATGTAAAATGTATAAAACTAATTGCAATATATATATTTTAATTATAATATTTAACTATAAAAACTTCTATTTAATATTATATCATGTATTAGCTTATTTTTAATTAAAATGATAAATTTTCACATATCATAATTATATTCCATATTAGATTTATAATATGATTAATATGAATATCTTTATCTGAAGATATATCGTATTTTTTAATTGATTATCCAGAATTTTATAACTATGAATATAACAAAAGGAGCTTAGAGACCGGCGAAGGACACTCTAAGCTCCACATTAGCACTTTACGTACCAACTGCTTTTTTAGTATAGCATAATTCTTTTATTATATCAATCAAATTCTTTATAAATCATTCTAGATAAACTATTCCAAAATTTGATTTATTACTTGCCATTCGTCACTCGTAACTCTTTTAACATGTTCCTCCACTACTACCATTATTGTTTCCACCGCAAGCATTCACATTGTTGGAATTAGGCTGCACATTTTTTTGAGAATATTTTTTGATATAATCAATAAACCTTGTCTGTAATTTATTTAATCCGCTCAAATATTCAATATTATCTGGCTCCAATTGTGTAGCTTTTGTCAAATAATTCAATCCACTTTCATACCAGCCTTTTTGAACTAGTACAAACCCTTTAAGGTAATTCCATTCTGCAGAATTAGTATTATTTAATATATTTAATTTTGTTTCTGCATCTAAAAAATTATTACTATCAATCAATGCTCTGATTTCTTTATATAGTTCCTCATTAATAATTAAATCATAAGCTGTTCTAAGTGTTTGAATTTTTTGTTCTGACGTATTATCTTGATTGTGAGCATATTCTTCAATAACTTCTTTGAATTTACTTTTTATCTCTTCTTCAGAAGCGGTTCTTTCTATTCCTAAAGCTTCATATGGATCCACCTTAATACACCTCTTAATATTAAACTTTTATTTCACTATTAAATATATTTATAAAAGTTATTAATATTCTTAGGTTTTGCGGCTTTTCATGAGTTCTTTATGAAATTTAACCTTTCTATATAAAATACTTTTTTAAAATTACTGACCGTATACTCTCATATTTTATATATGAAGGTAGTTCTCTTTTTATAATATTTATTTTGTCATATCCGTTTTTCTCACAAGCATTTATAATCAATGCTTCATCTTCCTTATTATAAAATTCATCTAAATCAATGGTAAAAATATTTTCACCATATTCTTTTATATAATCAGTTACGTATCCCAGAATAGTTGAAATTGAAAGCTCTATCTTTTCTGATACGTCATGAATACTTATCTTTTCTTTAAGCATATCTATAGCTATTTGATTACTTTCTCTTGTTTCCCCATCTAATATGACTTTTCTTCTTTTTCTCTCTACCCAATGAATTTCTTTATTATTTTCTAATAAATATTCATTTACTGCTCTTATAAGTCTTTCACCATATTCACTTATTTTCTTAGGTCCCATTCCACTTATATCCTTTAGTTTTTCTAATGTGTCCGGGTATCTTCCACTTATTTCTTTTAATGTATTCATTGTTAGAATAGCTTGAGGTAATACATTCTCTTTCTTCGCAAGTTCTTTTCTTATATTATTCAAAATATTATATAATTCTAAATCTGTTTTTACTTCAAGCTTAAGATCTTCTTTGCCTTTTAAGTCAGAGTTTACATCAGTTTCTTTCTGCTCAGGTACTTCTATATTATGTTCTTCTATAAATTTTATTATGGCATCTTCAAAGGCTTTTCCATATTTATTATACTTAACTTCACCTACACCTGAAATTTTAAGCATCTTCTCTCTCGTTACTGGGTAATTTATAGCCATTTCTTTTAGAGTAACATCCCCAAATACAATATATGGTGGGACCCCATTTTCCCTAGCTAATTCTTGTCTTATTGCCCTAAGAGTTTCAAATAATTCATTATCTTCTCTGACTTTCTTTTCTACTTTAAATTCCTTTAGTTCTACTTTTTCCTGGGATGTCAAAACATTTCTAGATCTTTCATTTAAACTTAACACCGGATATGTTCCTTCAATAACATTTATAAATCCATGTGAAATTAATGTGTTAATAAAAGTTTTAAGTTCTTCAGTTGAATATTCCTTCATTAATCCATAAGTTGAAAGTTCATCAAAGTGAAATTGTAAAACCTTTTTATTCTTAGAACCTCTAAGCACATCAACAAGCATTCCAATTCCAAATTTGTGTTTCATCCTATATATACAAGAAAGTACTTTCTGTGCTTCTACAGTCTTATCAACAAGTTCACCTTCACTCAAACAATTACTGCATTTATCACATTGTCTATCATATGTTTCTCCAAAATACTCTAAAATATATTTTCTATAACAATCATTGCTATACACAAAATCCATCATTTGCTGAAGTTTTCTATATTGATTATTTTTTCTTTCAAAATCTTCTATGGAATTTTCAATTAAATACTTTTGAACTTGAACATCTTGAGGTGAAAACAATAGTGTGCACTCACTTTGTTCTCCATCTCTTCCTGCTCTTCCGATTTCCTGATAATAGCTTTCTATATTTCTAGGCATATTATAATGAACTACATACCTAATATTAGGCTTATCAATCCCCATCCCAAATGCATTAGTTGCAATCATTATGTTTGCTTTATCATAAATAAAGTTCTCTTGATTTTCTTTTCTTATTTTTTCTGATAATCCTGCATGGTATGAAGTGACATTATATCCTTTAGAGTTTAAAATTTCATATAAATTATCAACTTCTTTTCTTGTAGCAGCATATATAATTCCTGAAACTTCTTTATTATTCTCAATATAACTTTGTAAATACTCTTTCTTACTCCCACTTTTAATTACATTTATAGTTAAATTTTCTCTATCAAAACCAGTTATGAATACATTAGGAGCTTTTAATCTAAGAAGACTTATTATATCTTCCCTTACTTCTTGTGATGCAGTTGCAGTAAAAGCTGTTACTATAGGCCTATTACTCAGCAAACTGATAAAATGAGATATTTTTCTATAACTACTTCTAAAATCGTGTCCCCATTGTGAAATACAATGAGCTTCATCTACAGCTACCTGAGAAATATTACATCTCGAAATAATATTTAAAAACTCAAAAGATTCTAATCTTTCAGGTGCTATATATAGAATTTTAATATCTCCATTTTCAAGACTTTTAATCACTTCATTTTCTTCTACAGCACTTAAAGTACTGTTAATTAATGCCCCTTTAATTCCCATCTCTTTTAAAGTATCTACCTGGTCCTTCATAAGAGATATGAGAGGAGATATTACTATTGTTATTCCTTCTAGAATAAGTGCCGGTATCTGGTAACAAATAGACTTACCACCACCTGTTGGCATTATAGCAAGTACATCTTCTCCTTTAATTATTTTATCGATTATTACTTCTTGACCTTTTCTAAAGTTCTTATAACCATAATATTTTTCTAGAACTTCATATGCTAAGTTATTCATAAACGTATTACTCCTTAAATAGATTGCTTCATAAGGTACGTGAGATATTATAACAATTAAAATTATATGTACCTAAATTTATAAGTTTTACATTATCTTTAATTATAGACGCAATTATGCAAACTTTAATCATCACTAAAAATTAATTTTGCTTTTTTGAATGAAAATAGGATTGATAGTTAATTATTATTTATCAATCCTATTTTCCAATATAGTAAATGTAATTTAAACTCTACTTAGCTAAAATTTCTACACCATCTTCAGTGATCAGTACTGTATGTTCCCATTGTGCTGATAGCTTATCATCATCTGTATAAATTGTCCATTCATTTTCTTCATCAACATATACATCATAAACACCTTGATTAACCATTGGCTCTACAGTAAGGACCATTCCTGGTACAAGCAGCATTCCAGTTCCTTTTTCCCCCACATGTGGAACAAATGGTTCCTCATGAAATTGATTTCCAACTCCATGTCCTCCTAAAGCTCTAACTATTGTATAACCGTTTTTATGAGCATGTTCAGCACAGGCATAACCAATATCACCAAGAAATCCCCATGGCTTTATTGCCTCAATTCCCTTAATCATGCATTCTTTAGCCACTGTTACCAATCTTTTTGCCTCTTCACTAACGTCACCAATCATAAACATTCTAGATGCATCAGAATAATATCCATCTAAAATTGTAGATACATCAACATTAATTATGTCTCCGTCTTTTAATATAATGCTTTCATCTGGAATCCCATGGCACACCTCATTATTAATTGATGTACACACACTCTTTGGAAATCCTTCAAAATTTAAAGGTGCCGGAATTGCACCATTTTGAATTGTATAATCATATACTATTTTATCTATTTCTGCTGTGCTCATGCCCGCTTTAATTTTACTTGCCACTAAATCTAAGACACCATCATTAACTTTACAGCTTTTTTTAATACCTTCTATATCTTTAGGGCTCTTTATTACATCTCTAGGCGGTACTATATGCCCTTTGCGTCTATAACTTTCTATTTTTTCATCAAATTCTAAATGGCATTTTTTATATTTCAAACCACTACCACACCAACATTTTGAATTTCTGTCTAAAATCATTCTTGTAATACACCTCTTTAAATTATCATATTTTCATATTCAAAACCTATTATTCTATTACTATAATACAATAATCTGAATTTAAATGTTCATCCTATAAACTGCATGTTAAAATTAGATTTCGCAACCTTTATTATTGCAAATTATGTATAACAAATTGTTACTTCATTCTAATTTTACTGTTATTTATAACTTATCTTTCCAAAACTTATAATACACTTTAATGAAATTTAATTCAACAGTTTGGAATGATTCATCTCCAAAAGCATATTATTTCTTATGCCTTAAACTCATATTTATTTTACTTCTATAAGTATTAATAAACACCTTATTTATTAGCTTTTTGAACGTTTATTTTTTTACCTTTAATAGTCATATCTTTTAATTCCTTAATAACTTTATTACCTTTTCCATTTAATATATCTACATAAGATACAGATTCCTGTATATCAATAATTCCAATATCATCTGCACTTAGCCCTTCTATGTTACAAATGGCACCGACAATATCACCAGGGCGAATTTTCTTTTTCTTTCCACCACTTAAATAGATCTTAGTTATATTAGTATTTATAATTTTAGCTTTTTCTTTTTTCCTCTTAGGTTTACTTTTAAGCAGTTCTATTCCTTCATCAATTTTTATTTTATCATACTCAGATAAGTCATAGACTGGAATTTTAAAGCCAATAAATTCTTCTATATCACTTAATAATCTATCCTTACCTTCAATGCATAAACTTATCGCTTTTCCCTTTGCTCCAGCTCTTCCTGTTCTTCCTATTCTATGTACATAAGCTTCTTTTTCTACTGGAAGATCAAAGTTTATTACATGAGTAATTCCTTCAATATCAATTCCCCTTGAAGCTAAATCTGTTGCAACAAGTAATCTAAAATCTCCACGTCTAAAGTTTTCCATTGTATTTAATCTATCTTTTTGCAGCATACCACCATGAATTTTATTTGTTGAATATCCTTTTAACTTTAAATATTCAAAAACTTTATCTACATTTTCTTTAGTTTTAGCAAATATCACTGCAGTCTCAGGCTTTTCATATATTAATATTTTATCTAATGATTCTAACTTTTTTTCATACTCAACATAGTACAAATTGTGTTCGATATTAGTTGTAATAAGTTTTTGACTTTTAATGCTTATATCCACTGGCCTGCTCATATGTTTTTCACACAAATCCTTTATTTCCTCTGGAATTGTGGCTGAAAATAACATAGTGACCTTTTTCTTTGGAATTCTTCTAATTATTCCTTCAACTTGCCCTATAAATCCCATATTTAGCATTTCATCTGCTTCATCGATAACAAAATACTTAATTTTTTCTACATTTAAACTTCCTCTATCTATATGATCTAAAATCCTTCCTGGAGTTCCGACTACAATATGAGTTTTTTGTTTTAATTTTCTTTCCTGTTCTGATATTGGTGTCTTACCAAATACAGCAACAGCTTTTATTCTTTTAAATCTTCCTATATTAGATATATCCTCATTTACTTGAATAGCAAGCTCTCTGGTTGGAGTTAAAATCAATGCTTGTGGGCTATTTTCATCCCAATCTATCTTTTCACATAATGGAATAGCAAAAGCTGCTGTCTTTCCGCTTCCTGTCTGAGATTTAACTATAACATCTTTATTTAATAGAATCTCTGGTATAACTTTCTCTTGAACTTCTGATGGCTTTTTATATCCAAGACCTTCAATTGATTTCAAAAGTTCTTCTCCTATTTTGAACTCACTAAATTCACTATTCATTACTTAAAATTCTCCTCATCTATATAAATCTTTCTTATTATACCATTCTTCTCTATTTTTAAAACATACTCTTAAGAAAAAAGAATAAAAATATATAACTAGAAAAATAAAGACAATAAGGATATAATTAATTGATTATGCATAGATATAGTCCACTTAAATTTTTAAATGGCTGTTTTTATTGGATTTATATCAGATTGTCATAAGCACAGTTTATGCATTTTATTATAAACAAAATCGAATTATAAAGGAGAAATTAATGAGTACTTCATTTACTGATTTAAATTTAAATTCAAATATAATAGAAGGTCTTAAAAAACAGGGAATAACTATTCCAACACCTATTCAAGCTTCAGCTATCATGCCAGCTCTTGAAAATAAGGATGTAATTGGTGAAGCATTTACTGGAAGCGGGAAAACCTTAGCATACCTTATACCACTTTTTCATAAAATAGACACTGCTAAAAGAGAAATGCAGGGAATAATTTTGGCTCCAACCCACGAGTTAGCAATACAGATAGAAGACCAAATCAAACTTTTGGCTGAAAACTCTGGTGTTCCTCTAACATCTCTATCAATTATTGGAGATGTTAATATAAACAATCAGATAAAAAAGTTAAAAGATATTAAGCCACATATAATTGTTGGATCAACTGGAAGAATCCTTGATCTCATACAAAAAAAGAAGATAACTGCTCATACTATTAAAACTATTGTTATAGATGAAGGAGATAATTTATTGGATCCTAAAAGAGATGCTATAACTAAAAATATAATAAAAACAACTATGAAAGATAGACAGCTTATGGTATTTTCTGCTTCTATAAAGCCTGAAACTTTAGAAACTGCTAAATCTTTAATGAAAGATCCAATTATTTTAAAAACTGAAAGCAAGCCTTCTATAAACCCTAATATTAAGCATATGTTTATTGTATGTGAAAGACGTGATAAATTTGAAACCTTAAGAAAGCTTCTTGTAGCTGTTAATCCTGATAAAGCAATTATTTTTGTTAATGATAATGAGGATATTGAGCTCACAACAGTAAAATTAAACTATCACAGTAAGGATTGCTTTGCTATGACCGGTAAGATCTCTAAAGAAGATAGAAAACTTGCAATAGAAAGTTTTAGAAATGGAAAAATTAAAATATTAGTTTCATCAGATGTTACCGCAAGAGGTCTTGATGTTGATGGCGTAACCCATGTATTCCACTTAGATTTACCATTGAAATTAAATGAATATTTACATAGATCTGGCAGGACTGCCAGAGGGAACGCTCATGGAACGTCTATATGTTTAGCTACGGCAAAACAACTTAATATAATTAAGAAGTATGAAAAGGAATTTAATATACAATTTGAGCAAAAGAAGGTCTTTGGCGGTATCTTAGAAGATTATGCTTATACAGCCGATCAAAAATCACCTAAAGTTAAAAGTAATTCTTACAATAATAAAGTTTTCAAATCAAAATTTCATAATTAGTTAAATAAAAAGATTTCTATCTAAGAATTAGGATAGAAATCTTTTTATTATATTGCATTATTCTCAAGCCAATCAACGATATATTTTATCACGTGTTCTTCATTACTTGAAGCAATGAAATTCGCATGCTTTTTCAATTCATCTGATCCATTTTCAGGACAAAATGAAAAGTCAGCTTCCTTTAATAATTCTAAGTCATTCATGTTATCCCCTACACATATAACCTTTTTAGAATTCAAATCAAACCTCTCTTTTATATTTCTCAATGCTTGTCCTTTCGATTCGTTCAATGGTAAAATTTCATAAGAGGTTCTCCCGCTTCTAGTACCTTTTATATTATATTTATTATAAAAACTTTCCTCAACATCATTGATTATGTTAGGTTCTCCAACAATCAATACTTTATTCCACTCTTTTAAGAATATTTCTTCTGTAACATTGTAAATTATATCAAGCATTTTTGTGGCAGGTCTCTTTGAATGGCCAGAGTCTTTTATAACATACAATTTTCTATTTGCATATATCTCTATCCCTATGTTTTTGTAATCTATTAATAGCCTTTTGACAACTTGTTTTTGCTCTTCATCTATGAATTTCTCCATAATTACTTTTTTATTGTTATAATCATAAATAAGTCCACCATTATATACTATTATCGGCAAATTCATTTTGATGCTGGAGATATACTCTTCAGTAGCCTCTATTACTCTTCCTGTTGCTACTGAAAACATTCCACCATTTTTTATAAAGTAATTAATCGCATCAATATTCTCCTTTGAAATTTTTTTGTTATTATTCAATAATGTTCCATCCAAATCTGAAAATATAACATATCCACCAAATTTATTTTTCATAAGTCACCTCACATTTTAGTTATACCAGTTAATATTAAATTTCAATATATATAGATTTATTATATATAATTTTATCATAATCAACTTAGATAATTTATACTCATTTATTAATTATTTTGAATTTCATATAATATTTTAAATAGTCAAAATAAAATTCTTATAAAAATTTTTAAAATCTCTCCCTTTATCTCTTAAATATTATATATTTAATTTTTCTCTTGTTTTTTTTGTTAATTTATAGTATATTTACAACATGATGTTCAAATAACAAATTAAAGGAGGTTTAACTATGAATATAATAAAATTATTTAATAAATTCGTAAAATTAAACATATTAATTTATTCATCTGTGGAGCCTCGTGAAATCCATATTATTTGATATTATTTTTTATTATCAATATTTTATTTTGCGTTTAACACAGCTCTGAATGGCTGTGTTTTTTTGCGCTCAAAAAATTCATATTTATAAAAGGGGGAATCTTTATGACATTATTTAAAACTTACATTAACAGGCATTGGAAATTTCTAATCATTCCAATTACTGCAATGATAGGATGCATTTGTGTAGATAGTACTTATCCTTATCTCCAAAAGATATTTGTAGATAATATAATACTTGGAGATATGAAAGAGGATTTATTTATTTTTATAATAATTTTAATTGTACTCTCTCTAACCCAAGGTGTTTTAGGTTACTTAAAAGAATATCTGTTTGATAAATTTGCCTTAATTGTCTGCAAGAAGGTCAGACAAGATTTATATTTGAAATTTCAATCATTTGAATTTTCCTTTTTTGACAGCAACAATACTGGCGAATTACTTTCTAGAATAATTGAGGATGTTGATATTGTTTGGGATACTTTAGCTTTTGGAATGAGAGTTTTTATTGAAGCTATAATACTTTTTTCAATATCTGCAATCATTATGTTTAGCATAAATGTTCCATTAACAATCGTATGTTTAATCGTATTACTGCCAGTAGCCTATATTGGAACAATTATGGACAAGAAGTTTTGGACTGTTTATTCAAAGATCAGTGACCAAACTGCTGAAATAAATTCTATTGTTCAACAGGATGTCTCAGGAATTAGGTTGGTAAAAGCTTTTGCACGTGAAAAATATGAAATATCAAAATTTTTAAAGGTAAATAAAAAGTTCTTTGATTTAAATGTTGAACAGGCTAAAATAGTCGGTACCTATGGTCCTGTAATTGAATTTTTAACAAACGCAGCTCCTATTTTAATGATAATGTTTGGGGGATATTTATGTATTCAGGGTAAATTAAGTTTAGGAAGCTTAGTTGCATTTACTAGTTATATTTTTAATCTTTCTTGGTGTGTGAGAAATTTAGGTTCTCTTATAAATTTACTTTCTCAAAATAAAGCTTCTATGGAAAAAATCTCAGATATATTGAATAGGAAATCAAAAATAGTCTCCAAAGAAGATGGCTATAATCCAGCTAAAGTTAAAGGAGATATAATTTTTAAAAACGTGAGCTTTTCTTATAATAATGTTGAAGTATTACATGATATAAATTTAAATATCCCTGCTGGCAGCAGCGTAGCTATAATGGGAACCACAGGCTGCGGGAAAAGTACCCTGATTTCTTTAATTGGAAGATACTATGATGTAACCAAAGGTGAAATACTAGTTGATAATGTTAATGTTAAAGATTGGAACTTAGAAACCTTAAGGTCATATATTTCTATTGTTTTTCAAGATACATTTTTATTTTCTGATACAATAAAAAATAATATTGATTTTGGCAGCAATAAATCTGAAAAGGAATTACTAAAAGCAGTTAAAGACAGTTGCGCTTATTCTTTTATTGAAGAAATGCCTGAAGGTTTTGATACTATTATAGGTGAGAGAGGTCTTGGATTATCAGGCGGCCAAAAACAAAGATTGTCTATATCAAGGGCAATGATTAGAAAATCGCCAATTCTTATTCTTGATGATTCAACTTCTGCTCTTGACATGGAAACTGAGTTCAAAGTACTTCAAAATCTAAAAAATAATAAAACAAAGACTACAACAACCTTTATAATTGCGCATAGAATATCTGCAGTAAAGAATGCTGATATTATTTTATTTATGAAAGACGGTAAAGTCGTTGAAAAAGGTAATCATGACAGTTTAATTAATGCTAAAGGGAAATATTATAGTGTTTATTCCCACCAATTTCAAGACTTTAATACACTTGAACTGGAGGCGAATTAATATGAATGATATTACAAACGAATCTTCTAAAATAGAAATTATAAAAAGATTATTATCTTATGTAAAACCCTACAAGCTGAAAGTTGCTTTTGTTATACTGCTTCTGCTTATTGTCATGGCTTGCAATACCTTAACGCCTTATTTAATGAAAGTCTCTATTGATACTTTTGTAAAAGAAAAAAACATCAAAGGATTGTTATATATAGGTACTTGCCTAATATTTATTAATGTAATATCTATGATTTTATCTAGAATAAGAACAACTTCTATGTCTAAAATAACTAATCAGATATTGGTTGATATAAGACATAGTCTATACACTCATATTCAAACCTTAAGCTTTAATTTCTTTGACAATAGACCTGTTGGGAAAATTATCTCTAGGGTTGTTGGTGATGTAAATGCACTTCAAAACCTATTAAATAATAGCATTGTAAATTTAACTCCAAATATATTTACTATTATTTTAGTAGTTTGTATGATGCTTATTTTAAATATGCCCCTTGGTGCCATTTGCTTAATTACAATACCATTCTTAACCTTTGTTATGTTTTTTATCGAAATCAAAGCTCATGATAAGTGGAAACTTTTTAGAGAAAACAGATCTTCCTTAATTGGATACACTCATGAGTCTTTATCTGGTATGAAGGTAATTCAAGGCTTTAGTAAAAAACTATATACTAAAGGAATATTTGATAGCCATATAGGTAAACATGCTGATGGTTTTATGACAGCAGTATACACTCAAGACTTTTTCTGGCCATTTCTAGATTTATTTCGTGGTATAAGTATTATAATCTTGGTCGTCTCTGGATTTATATTAACTTCAAGAGATAACCTTACTCTCGGTACTTTAATAGCGTTTTTTATGTATATGGAAATGCTTTGGAGGCCAATAATAAATCTTTCTTCATTTTATAATGCTTTTGTAACTAGTATGTCTGCCGGAGAAAGAATATTTGATATTTTAGATACAAAAAGTGATATGATAGATTCAGCTTCGTCTAATATCCTGCCTAAAATTAAAGGAAATATTGAATTTGATCACGTTACTTTCTCTTATTCTAAAGGAGAGGGTGCTGTCTTAAAAGATACTTGCTTTAATCTAAAAGCCGGAGAAAAAGTTGCTTTAGTTGGAGAAACAGGTGCAGGTAAAACTACAATAACCAATTTAATAAGCAGATTTTACGACCCAACTTTGGGTACTGTAAAGATTGATGGCATTGATATAAAAAGTGTTACTGTTGAAAGTTTAAGAAGTCAGATGGGTATAATGCTTCAGGATTCATTTTTGTTTTCAACTTCAATAAAGGAAAATATACGTTATGGAAAATTAAATGCTACTGACGCAGAAGTAATTCAGGCTGCTAAAGCTGTCAATGCTCATGAATTTATTGAAAAACTTGAAGATGGCTATGATACAGATGTAAATGAAAGAGGTTCTAGGCTTTCTCTTGGTCAAAGACAGCTAATAGCTTTCGCAAGAGCATTAATTGCAGATCCTAGAATATTAATCTTAGATGAAGCAACAGCAAATATTGATACCGAAACTGAGTTATTAGTTCAAGCTGGTATTAAAAAACTTATGGATGGAAGAACTTCTATCGTAATAGCGCATAGGCTTTCTACTATACGTGATTGTGATAAAATCTTCGTTCTCTCTCATGGTAAAATAGTCGAAGCTGGAACCCACGATGAACTCCTTGCAAATCAAGGCTACTATCACAAACTATATTCAGCACAATATAGTTTTTTAAAAAAGGATGCATAATATATTTGTTAATGTACGATAATAAAATTGATTTATTATTGTACATTTTTTCTTTACTAATAATTGGCTACATGGTGAATATATCCTTTATTGATTATTAGTGTACTTTCCGTAAAATTATTGTAATAAATATTATATCTTTATTACAACTTTCTTAAATAAACAGCTACTAAAAAAAATACTGTTATAATTATTCAATAAGCGATACTATTCTTCCTACTTGAATAGTAATCGTAATCTTAAACAACATATTGGAGGGACAATATAATGAAAAAGAAGATTATTAGTCTATTATTAATTGCAATTATTAGTTCAACAGCACTAATTTCTTGTGGTAAAACTAAAGCACCATCAGATTCAGATAAACAACCGTCGGTGACAGAAGAGCAATCACCTAAAGATACTTCTAAGGATTCTAAGATAGTAGGTGAAAATAATAAGCCAACAGTTGAGATAAAACAAATTGCAACAATCGCTGATTTTAAAGATAAAAGTAAAGCTGATATAGAAAAAATTCTAGGTAAGCCTGTAAGTGAAGATGATTCTAAGTCTACATACGAAAAAGACAATTATACTTTTGAAGTCACTTATTTAAATTCAAAATGCAATGAAATCAAAATAACACCTAAAACAGATATGAAATTTCCAGCTGACGGAGCAAATATTTTAAATTTACTCGGAATTAATGCTGGAGACCCTGATACTCTTTCACCTGCTGGTATGGAATGGGATAATAAATTTGATACGTATAAAATCAACGTAGTTTCAGACAATCAAGTTCAGGGAAAAATTTCATATGCAGACATTATCTTAAATAATACATCAAAATAAGTTAATTATATTAAGTATTTTAGGTCACTGAAAATTGTTGCTTTTTAGTGACCTAAATTCTCCTTTTCAATTTCTATTATTTTTACAACTGGTATATTATGAATTATATTATTGTCATCTTTTACTTCTGAACTACCAATTACTCCTATAACTTTTACATTGTCATTTTCATTTAAATCATCAACTTTATCATACTCACCTATTATTCCAATAATTTTTGAATCAGCTGCACAGCACGTCATTACAATTTTTCCTATTATAAATTGCTTCTCATTCAAATAATTTTCCTTGCATACAAAACCGTGAATTTCTAATCTTTTTCCAACATATTTCTCAGGATTTTCTCTAATATCCTCAAGTAACATAGGATTATCATCATCAACTTTTATATTTTCATATATGCTATTACTTATTTTTTCTATATCATTTTTGCTTAAACTGTCATAAGAAAATTCATGTTTATATAGATACTCTCTATCCATTATGCCGACATTATTTTCTGTAACTTCCTTCCCTAATTCAGCATGTTTGAATGTCTTTAGATTACTCAAAGATATACTTCCTAGTATTAATGCTATTATAATTGGAAGCACTTTAATTTTAAGTTTGCTACTTCCCTTACATGTAAATATATTTTTTATTTGAAAAATGCTAATAACACTTATCATTCCTATTGCTATATAGATATACTTAACCATATTATTACCTATATAAAAGTTTATTTTTTTAGTGAATATTAAGCCAAAAATAAATCCATCTAATAATATTAAAACTATAAACCATAAAAATTCATCAAAGTTAAATCTTTTCATTTATTGTTCTGCCTCCATTCTTGTATTTGGAATTTAATTATTATAATCTGTATCTTATATTCCGCACATCATAAACAAAAATGAAATTAAAAATACAATACACACTGTTACTACACTAAACTTAATAACAAAACTCTTTTTGAAGGCACCAAGAATCATTATGAGATTTTTCAAATCAAGCATTGGCCCTAAAATTAAAAAAGCCAATACCCCACTAAATGAATAATTACCTAAAAAGCTCCTCCCCACAAATGCATCTGCTTCTGAACATAGAGATAAAAAAAATCCCAAGAGCATCATAACAATTATTCCGAAAATTTTATTATCAGAGATAAAATTAATTCTCCCATATGCTATAACAACTTGAAATACACTTGAAATAAAAGCGCCAAAAATTAGATATCCCATTATATCTAAAAATTCTCTATTTGCATGTTCAATTATAGAAAGTAATTTATTTTGATTGCCTGAATACAAATTATCACATCCGCAATTGCAATAATTTCCATTATCCAAAAAGTCTCTAATTAATGATTGCTTATCTTTTTCAAGTGCGTTTACTATTATACCTATTAAAATAGCAGCTGCAAAGCCTCCTGTTATTCTAAGAATAACCATAGCTTGTTTATCATAAAATGCATAATAAGTAGACATTATTACAACAGGATTAATTATGGGCACCGCAAGCATAAATGTCACTCCAAATCCAACTGGTAATCCCTTTTTCATAAGTCTTCTTGTTACAGGTACAATCCCACATTCACAAACGGGGAATATAAGACCTATTAAAGCTGCTCCAAAATATCCCCAGATACTTGTTTTTGGTATTATCCGAGCTATTAATTCTTCTGATATACAGGTTTGAATTATTGCTGAAACCAATGAGCCTAAAATAATAAAGGGGATTGCTTCAAGAACAATACTTGTGAATATACTTGCAAAATCTCCAACTTCCTCTATATACAAATTTATCCCATACTTCTTATAAATATGCCATAATAATATTGCTGCAATCATAATCATAAAAGTAAAAGTTCTACTTCTAGAAATATTCATATTTCTTTTTATTGCCTCCTCAATTTTTATATTCCCTATTAAAAACTTAATTTAGAATTTGCTATTTTAATTTTTACTCTTTTTAAATAACCATTATCTATCATTTTAGATTCTCTAAGCACCGAGTTTAAAATATACTTATTATTAACTTTAAGTAGAAATGCTTTTGAGTTAAGTTCTTTTATCTTTTTAAATCCTTCCTCCAATATTTTTTTATTGCAATTGTCTATATTATTAACAACTATCATATTGGCATATTGTATAAATGGAACAACGAAGCTTCCAACGTTATCAATATATTGCTTCAAATTTCTGCCATCTGCAACAAAAAATATTGTAGTGATTTTGCTACATTCCCTATAAATTTTTTCATTTAACATATCAAATAATTCTTTTAAATTATAAGTGCCATTATACTCAACAATTACTCTATTAGGATTGAATTCTTTAATCAGAAAAATCATTTCCTCTTTAAGATTACTAAGATTTTTTATTGTTTTTACTTTTATTAAATCATTATATTGCTTAATACTTCTTTCTCCCTCTTCCAATTGAAAAACCAAAACTTTTTCATCTTCCACTTGGCTCTCCTTCAAAAAAGAATTAATAAAAGAAGTTTTTCCTGCTCCTAGAAAACCTGTTACAATCTCAATATGTATTTTCATTAATTCACCACCCTTTATCTTTTTGATTAAGTATAATATTACGAGAAACTTATATAATCAATCTAGTTAAATAGTTCAAATAATCTCTTTCTATCTAATTTACTCCCAATTATTGATATAATATTTTTATCAGCCCATCTGACTTCTCTACTTTTAAACTCATTTGGAACATAGTCAAATTGATAATAAACTCCATCTTCTCCTTTTATAAATCCTTTTGCTCTTATCACATTTCCAAACTTCTCATTACGTGCTATAAACTCAAATTTTTTTTCTATCTCCTTTACACTAATTCTTTCTATAATATTTATTGGATAACTTTCAAAAACCTCTTTAGCCTTGTGTCCACTTTCCCTTCTTAAAATCTTTTTCGATTCTGATTTTATAAATCCTAATTCTGATTCTTTCCTCACATCATTTATCTTCAAAAATTCTTCAGCATTTACTTTTTCCCACGGCTTATATATTATTTCTGCCTTCGAATTATATTTTTTTAAAGATTCAATTGTTTCTCTAATCTTTTTATCATCAATTAACTGACTTCTACTTAAAACAATTTTGTTAGCTTTTTTTATCTGATTTTCATAGAATTCCTTAAAATTCTTTAAATACATATCATAATTTCTGATATCAATCAAAGTAAAAATGTTTCTAATCCCTATTTTAGATTCAAATCTCGCTTCACTAAGTATTTTTAATATTTCACTTAATTTCGCAACTCCTGAAGGCTCAATTATTATGTTGTTAGGAGAATATTTATCAATCACTTCCAACACTGCTTCTCCAAAATTTCCAGATACCTGACAGCATATACACCCAGAATTAATTTCTTTTACTTGAATGTTACTTTCTCTTAAGACATCTCCATCTATACCCACTTCGCCAAATTCATTTTCTATAATTATTGTATTTTTTCCATAAGCTTTTTCACTTAGCAGCTTTTTAATAAGCATTGTTTTTCCAGCACCCAAAAAGCCAGAGAATATATCTACTTGAACTTTCATTTAACATTCTCCTTTTCATATTTATTTAAATTGTCTTCACACTTTTATTTATACTATTTTTTATTAATATATATGAATAAAATTTATTTACAATAATAATTGAAAAAGCATCCGTAATTAATAAGTAATTATTAATTACGAATGCTTTCAATTGGTTTTCTAACAAGTCTATAATAAAAGTATATACTAATTTATGCTTGTCCTAGTATAAAATAAACTCTTATTTTTAATTTAAAGCTTAAATCACAGCTCCACCTTATTAATATGGATAATAGAAGAAATGCGTTGCTCTATCTGTAGTTGCAGTATCTTGAAGCACTAATCTTTTATGAAGAACTTGGTTGCCAAAGCTTGTCCTTTGATTATCTACAATATAAGCATATCCATCTTTATCCCAGCACATAAATGTGTAAACATGAGAATAGTTATTTGTAAACACGATATCTCCTGGCTTAATTTGTGAGAAATCATAGCTATATACAAATCCTAAGCTTTTTAATAAGTTTTCAAATTGATATGTATTACATGTAGCTTGAGGAATATTTACACCAACTCTTCTTAATGCTTCGGAAGCAAAATATACACAATTATTGCTTGTATTCCCATCATGTAATGCTACTGCTGCACTATCAACACTCAATTGATTATTTACATTAGTCATATATTTAAACAATTGATAATTTGTATTAGAATGTGAATAATTAGAGTAAGTATTTACAGTTTGACCATTAGGTTGAACATAAGTATAATCATCAATCCATACATTGTTCATTAATGACCCATCGCTGTTAAATCTATATTTTTTACCTTCTATAGTCGTATCTCCACTTGCCATCGCACCTGTATTAGCATCCAAGTAGTAAGTTTTTCCACCTAAAGATAACCAGCCATTTTCCATTCCACCTGCATCAGTAAAATAATACCATTTTCCATCTATCAATTGCCATCCTGTAAGCATTGCTCCATTATTATCTAAGTAAAATTTAACACCTTTTATAGTTTGCAATCCCTTTTGCATAATTCCATTCTCATTAAAATAATACCATTTTCCATCTATCAGCTTCCAATTACTTTTAACAATACCATTTTGCATGTCATAATATGATTTATTACCATCTTTATCAGTTTCCCAACCTTGTCTTACACTTCCATCTTCAGTAAATTCATATGCTTTTCCATCTATTGTCTGCTCGCCAGCCGAAGGTCTTTTCCCGTTTCTATCCAAATAAGTCAATTTACCTTTCAAATAATACCAGCCTTCATCAAGTAGAAACTTATTTCCTTCAACATCGCAATAAGTATAATTATTTTTAACAATTTTCTGTTTTATATTATCAGGCAATTCTTCTAACTTATTATCCCCTAAATCTAAATGAGTTAATTTCGGTAAATCTCCCAATTCTTCTGGTATATTACCACTTAGCCTGCAATAATTCAAATCTAAATATTCCAAGTTTTTTAATAATTTAATCTCATCAGGTATCGTATCATCTATTTTCTCGTATCTTAAGTCAATCTTTTTTATACTTAATAAATCCTGCTCGGTAAGATACCTCACATTTTTATTTAACTGCTTAGCAACTTCCTCGGTAAGCCAATTATCTTCAATTTTCACTGCACTTTGTTCGCTTACTTCACCATTAATTCTACTATCTTGTGCATGAGCAATCACTGGAACACTAGTTACACATAAAACTGCTGCCAGAATCGCTAAATTTTTTATCTTATTACGTCGCATCTAATCGTCTCCCCTTTTCTTTTTGCGTATAAATTATACCATTTTGTACATTTAAATTCAAATAATTGTAATCCCTAATATTTTAAGTCAGTTTACATTATTTAACCAACTATAAAATTATACAATAATCTTTTTAAATTTATGGCCTTTTATGAAAATTCTTAATTTTTTCTTCATAATCTAGATAAAGTCAATTCTTAAAAAAACAAAATTATAATATTTCATACATATATTTATCGTAATATATAAATTTTCCTAAATAGTTAATAATAATAAAAAATGATTTTACATGTATAACTCGAATACTGTAAAATCATTTTTCATTATATGATATAACTTCTAATTTTATATTAGTTTATTATTCTGTAGAAATTCTAAAGCCACATCTTTAGGATCTTTTTTCAATTCATCTACCTCATAATTCAATTCACTCATCACATCATCAATTAAATTTCTAAATTTTCCACTTCATCCATATTAACAATTAACTTTGCTATTTCATGTTTAGATTGTTAAATATAAATATAATAATTTTATTGTATTTTCAAAAGCACTATAGTGAGTTCTTTCCATACCATGAGATGCGCTAACTCCTGGTCCTATTAATGCGCCACGAATATTATTTCCACCCTTTAATGCAGCTCCAACATCTGAGCCATAAAAAGGATAAATATCTACAGCGTATTTTAATTCATTTTCTTTTGCTAAATTAACTAAGCTTGTTACCATATTATAATCGTATGGCCCACCAGAATCTTTAGCACAAATTGATACATCGTATTCCGTACAGCTTAAATCTTCTCCAATGCAACCCATATCAACTGAAATCATCTCTGTTATATCACTTGGTATATAAGATGCTCCATGGCCAACTTCCTCATACGTAGAAATTAATATTTTAGTTGTGTATTTAGGAACTATTTTTTCCCTGCTAAATAACTCTAATAATCCTATAAGACATGATACACTACCTTTATCATCAATAAATCTAGATTTAATAAATCCATTATCTGTGATTGTAGTCTTAGGGTCTATAAAAACGAAATCTCCAGGACATATTCCTAATTTCTGTACATCTTCTTTTGAACAAACATTTTCATCAATTCTTATTTCCATATTCTTAGGATCTCTTTTTTTACTTGAACTGTCATCAAATACATGTGCAGCTGGACTTGTGCTTAAAAATGTACCTGTATATTTTTTCCCTTCTCTCGTTCTAATGGTGCAATATTCTCCATCTAAGGTTGGAACTATTGGCCCTCCAAGTACTGTGAATTTCAATTTTCCATTAGAAGTTATCGATCTAACCATGGTTCCTAGAGTATCCACATGTGCAGATAAGCCTACTACCATATCTTCTGATTTACCCTTTACAGTGATTATTCCGCAGCCCTTATTATTGGTTTCAAAATCATATCCAAGTTTTTCTGCAATATCCTTTATTTTGTCCATTATCTCAAAGCAAAAGCCTGTGGGGCTATCATATTCCAATATTTCCTTGGCTGTTTTTAAAACATACTCTTTATTAATATCTAAATTCATAAAATCCATCTCTCTTTCAAAATTAAAATTTATAGTACAGGCTTGTGGATATTTTCCATTAAGATATAGATTCTATTTATATCTTAATATTCTCCATATTCCACCATTCTAGTCTACCACAATTATTACTAGCTGCAAGTTTTTCAAAAATTATAATTATTTATTTTCACGCAAAAAATAAGTTATACAATCAAAAGAATCTAATTCTTAAGACTGTATAACTTATGCAAAACTAAATAAATAACGCGTCCATTTGCTAGCATACATCGGCAAATCGCCCCAATAGACCTGCTATGATAGCAACTTGTCTCTTTAACTGATGAAAAATATCCATGGCAGCTTTGGACCTGTTATTTATTTTCATGTGCTTATTTTCAAATTTTCTACTTGTTATCCAATATTAATTTAAGCTTCTCAATTAGCTTTTCCATTTCTTCATCTGTACCTATGGTTATTCTCAAAAAATTATCTATTCTATTTTTATTGAAATACCTTACTAATATTCCGTTATCTTTTAAAGTTTCGTATAGATACTTACCTGAAACTTCGGAATGTCTTGCAAAAACAAAATTTGCTTTTGATTCTAAAACATTAAAATTTAATTTTTTCAGCTCGATACATGTTTTTTCTCTTGTATTTATTATTTTCTTTGTTATTTCTTTAAAATATTCATTATCTTGTATTGCCGCCTTAGCACCTGCTAAAGCTAATCTATCTATTGTGTAAGAATTTATACTGTTCTTTATTCTATTTAAGCCTTCAATTAAATCTTTATGCCCTAATGCAAATCCAACTCTAAGTCCAGCTAATGAACGTGATTTTGATAAGGTTTGAATAACTAACAAATTATTATAATCCTTTATATATTTAACCATAGATTCTCCACCAAAATCTACATACGCTTCATCAATAATAACTACACTTTCATTATTAGCTTCAATTAACTTTTTTAACTCCTCCACATCTATATATTTTCCTGTAGGTGCGTTAGGATTTGGTATTATTACACCACCATTTTGTTTTTTTAATTCATCTAAAGGAATATTAAACTCTTCATCCAATTTTACCAGCTTATAATCTAAGTTTAAAAGCTCTGCATAGACTGGATAAAAAGAATAACTTATATCTGGAAACAAAATTTGCTTATCTTTAGAAAAAAACGTCATAAATGAAAAAGCTAATACTTCATCTGAACCATTCCCAATAAAGACTTCATCTTTATTTAGACCATAATACTTCGCAATTTCACTTATAAGGTCACTACAGGTTGGATCTGGATAAAGTTTTAAATCATCATTAACTGCATTTTTTATGGCTTCAATAACTTTTCTTGATGGCGGATATGGGTTCTCATTAGTATTTAACTTTATGTACTTTTTATCCTTAGGCTGCTCCCCAGGCACATAAGGTTCTATTTCTTTTACTTTATCATTCCAATATTTGCTCATTTAACTGCCCCCTAGTTAATTCTACTTCTTAGGCACAAAAAATGAATCAAAGCTCCCAAATATATTTTCTATTAAATAATTATAAAATAGAGAAATAAACTATTAATACATTTTTTGATTGTGCCTTTTTAGTATATTATACATTAATATACTTTGGAAATACAAAACATATCCTCACAAAATTTTTTCAAGAATTATGCGAGCCTTAAATTTATTATTATAATTTTTTTATGTTTAATATATATATGCTGCACTATTGAAATAACTATCTACTCTCTCTCGAAATCTGTAAATACTTATATGATAGCCATAGACTTCTTCCTATCATAGATGCGCATCCAAAGACAATTAATCCAGTACCTATAAATTTAATTGCATCTCCTCCAACGTATTTCAGAAACCATTTTATAAAAATAAGAAAGATGTATACTCCAAGGCTTAAATACGATTCTTTATAATAAACTTCTCCACTAATTTCATCTTTATGATATTTTAATGTTCTTCCACGAATTATTCCAACACATAAACCAATAATGATCAAAATGATAACGACTAAAAATTCATTTACTGAAAAACTTAATCCTTTTGCGTAATCTTCAATAATCATTAGCAAAAACAATATAGGAAATAACCATAAATTAGGAAATTTAATTTGTTTACTCTTTCCATTAAATATTCTAAAAAGCTTTAATACAATAACAATTGATATAATATAAATCATTGACATTCTTTTCATCTCCAGACTTTATCTTTTAGTATTTTATAATTTTTTAATATAAAGCATATATACTCTTTTACAAAAAAGAATCTTTTAAAATATATACGGAATTAAAGCCCATGATTCTTTTATGTATTTTTTATATTCTTCACCAAATTCTTCCACTAAAAATGTCTGTTCTCTTTTTATTTTTATAATATAGATGACTAACATAATGCAAAATCCAATAAGAGATGCTAAATTTCCAATTGCGATAAAGTTTCCTAAAAATCCACATACGACTCCTGTATAAATAGGATTTCTTATATATTTATATGGGCCGCTGCGAACCAGTCTTTGCCCTTCTACCTTTTGAATTGCTCCACTCCAATTTCTTCCTAATACCACTCTAGCCCATATAGCAAATAAAAGTGATAATACCAAAATTATAATTCCTATATACCCTGCATATTTATGAGAAGGTAATATTGTTTTCCATAAAAATACTTCTTTAAATTCAACAAATGTTAGGAAATAAGAAATTATCACAAGTAATAAATGTAGTCCTCTTATTATACTTTTCTGACCACTTGATTCTTTTTTTACCTTTGATCTAGTCCTTATAGCTGCTAACATCCAATAAATCCAAAATATCCCCCAAATATAACCAGCAATAGTAGTATTACTCATAAAACTTCCTCCTATATATCTCATTAGGCTTTATTATAGCATCTAATATAATTCTGTAATTTCTGAAACTGTATCACTTATCATTGAATCTATATCACTTAGAAACTTTAATATAATAGCTTTTTCTTTATCACTATACTGAGCTATAATATTTTTTTTCTTATTATATGACTGTTCATGAATTTTTTTATGAATTTCACACACATTTAATCCCAGCTCAGTTAAAACATAATATACTTCTTTATTATTGCCTTCATTTTTGTACTTCGTAACGTAACCTTCATTAAATAGCTTCCTGCACATCTTTGTTATAGCACCTGTTGTCATCTTTAATTCATGTGCTAACTTCGTTATATTTGCATCTTCAATATACTCTATAGCCGCAATACAATGAACTTGAGAAAAACTAAGTGGATTTTTAATATCCGGAACAACTATTTCATTATTTTCTTGTATTTTTTTAAGTGATAATATAATTTCATTATCTATATCCATATTAATTTCCCCTTCCATATTACTTCCTAGGAAGTAATATGATAATACCTTATTATTTCTTCCACGTCAATAATTTTCACTTAAAATCTTATTTTTTGCATAAAAACTTATAAATAAAAATAATTTATCAATTCTAGTATACACATCTCCATAATTTCTATTAGCGAATCAAATATTATTAACTTTGACAATAGCTTGAAGCATTTTAAATATATATCCTGATTATTTTTATTTATACACTTTCAATTATTAACACATGCTTTTGATTTGCATACAAAAAAAAGACTAAGTTTCCTTAATCTCTTTCTCCTAATATAATCCTTAACTTTAAAAAAATCTCTATCATACTTACAAGTTAGAAATACAATTTAAAAGTTTATAAGGTTAATAAGTTTTAATATTTTAATATGTCTAGACCTTCCGCATCATATATATCAACTTCTTTTATTGATCTTAATATTTCCTTTTTAGCGAGATCAATATATCCATATCTATAGTATAATTTTCCCAAATAAAGTAATGCATATCTAGTATCTACTACATTCAATAAATTAACGCCTACTGTCAACTCATTAAATTTCTTATTTATAAGCAGTATTTCTATAATTTCTAAAATTATATTCATATATTCTTTATCATTTTCATCGCTTGATAATATACCTGTTGATTCCTTTGTAAATAGTTTTATAAGCTCTGAATATACTCTGAGATACCTTTTATCATAATCACATAAATTATCTTCTTTAAAATTTTTTACTATAGCTAATGCATTTTCATATTTATTTAGTAATATAAAACATAAAACTTTGTACATAGAAAAAACTGTATAATATGAACTATTTTCATCTATAGTATTTATATTAATATATTCTTTAAACTCTCCATTTTTCATAAGACATTTTGATTTTAATATAGTAGTCTTTTCAGTAATATTTACTGTATCTTCATACTTTTTTATATATTCTAATGCTATATTATAATAACCAATATAATAAAATAAGTCAGCAATGTTTCCATAATAAATCTTCTTATTTTCCGGAAAGAATTTTTCTATTATTTTTTTAATTTCTTGTAGCGGTAAATTTTGTGCTTTTAACACCAAAGCTATATCATATAAAGGTTCAATGTAATCAGGTTTAAATTTTAAAGCGTCAACATAATAATCATAAGCAGTGTAATAATCTTTATATTTCATATAAATTTTGCCTAATTCATAATACGCTCTGTAACTCCACGTTCCAAATATAAATTTCAATTCAGAAGGCGGTTCCCCAAGCTCAATACATTTTTCCAATGCTTTTATTTGAAGAGTCGCCCTATCAAGTTCTTTTAAAATAAGAGCTTGGTAAAAATAAAAATCTGTACATTCTGGATAATGAAAAATTCCAATATCCACAAATTTCAAGGCCTCATCATAATGTTTTAGTCTCAAATTTGAAATGATTATTCTTAATATCAATAACGAACTATATCCTGTTCTTGGATTAAAGCTTTCATAAGCTTTGTAATAATATTCTAGTGCTTTATTCATATCATCTAATGCACCATATTCATTTCCCAAGTTAAAATAAGCAAAACCGTTATTCGGATTTTTTTTAATTTGCTCATTTAATATATATATATTTCTATTTCTTTTATCTTTAGATGCAATTCTTTTATCAATATATCCATAATGATATATTTTTATTTCTTTACAGACTGCGTTATAGTCGCCTTCTGAACTAATTAACTGATTATGCACTTCGCCCTCATAGTGAATACCGCGATTGTTTTTAAATAGCCGTGGATTTAAATTTACGGCAATATTATCTTTTTCTATACTACTTCCATAATAACTTAATGTCTCAAAATGATAAATTGCTTTTTCATCCAGCTCACTATTTATCAACATTTTAAAGTTTTCCTTAGATTCCATTGTCAATTCATCATCTGCATCTAATATAAATATCCAATCTTTAGTAGCATATTTTAAAGATTCATTTCTAGCTTCACTGAAATTATTGTTCCACTTAAAATAATAAACTTTAGCCCCAAAATTCTTTGCAATCTCTACTGTTTTATCAGCAGAACCTGTATCAACTATAACAATTTCATCTACTATATCATTAATACTATCTAAACACTTTGGTAAGTATTCCTCTTCATCTTTCACTATCATACATAGGCTTACTTGATTTTTCATTAATTCCCCTCTTTTAAACCCATACACTAATATCTTTGATATAATATGCTTAATATATAAAAATGTGAATAACTTCATACATCAGCCAAATGATAGGTTATTGCTGAAATTTAAGGATTACTTCTATATATTTAATATATTTCCATCAAAAAAGCTAAAGTTCCCCTTAGCTTTTTATAAATTATAGCAATTCAATATTCTCTTTACTTTGAATTCTTTACCTTGTGTTTCATGTACAAAATGAAACTTGCGAATTTTATTTGAATTAAATCACTTTATCACCGTTATTGGGTAAAGCATTAGTATCAACTTTAATAGTACTATTTGAACAAACAGAAACCATATTTACTGCATTGTCCCGCACTCCGCTTTCTATTTTATAATTAATCGCTGAGTAGTAATATATATTTGAAAAGTACTTTTTTAACAATTCATTAAACTCACAAAAATTATACTCCTTAATATGGAATGGATTATTTATATTTTTTCTTCCTTCTTTATTTGGAGTTGATATTATCATAATACCATTCTCCTTTAAAACTCTAACTGCTTCTTTAAAATACTTCTCTACCAAATTCAATGAAAGATGTTCCAAAGTCTCAAAAGATATATATACATCAAATTTATTATCTTCAAAAGGCAATTTAGTAACATCCCCTTTTATCCAATTAATATTATTAAAATTGTATGAACATTGACCGAATTCTATATTTTCTTCCATCAAATCCAAGGCATAAACCTTCTTGCACTTATCATGAATATAAGCAGCACCATATCCAAAACCTGATGCCGCTTCTAAAACCATATCAGAATTTTTAATAAAGTTTGTTGCAAAGTTGTATCGTTCAACTATTCTTAGCCAGCCTAAAGCAGGCATAAACTGGCTTGCAGGTATACCTCTTTCCCAAATGTATGCAAGTTTATTTTTCTCAATCTCCTCTAATATTTCGCTATCAAAAATATATCCTTCAATGTTGCTTGATAAATCAGTTTTTATGACTTTTAATAAATTTAATAACTCACTAATTTTATTAAAATTTTTACTTTTTAAAATGTAAGCTGGAAAAATCACTTTATTCGTATTCATATCGTATATTATATTGGTAATAATCAACTGTTTGTTAAATTTATTTCTCACAATAAATTCAATCAAATAAACATTATCTATAATAATTTCTCTTTTACCTATACTTATATGATATTCATCAAAATTAAAATCATCTAAATCCTTTGATGAATATGGTATAAATCTATTAAACATATCTATTACATAATTAAGATATAAATTTTCTTTATGCCTTTTTTCAGGTAAGTTAATCAATAAATCTTTAATTTTTCCTAATTGCTCATCAAGCGAATATTTATTTTCAATAAACAACCTATATTCACTAGAATTGTAGTTTTTATCACAAATCATTTCAACAGCTTCACTTATAGAATTAAACATAAATTTCTCATCCCATATTTCTTCTGCAAATAAAAAATTGTGAATTATAGGTTTTAATCCCTTAGACATAGCTTCTGCAATACCATAGCCAAAACTTTCATGAATACTGGTAGATAAAATATAATTTTTATCCTCTAGCCATGTGCTTACATCCTCCTGCCATCCCTCAAAAATTATATTTTTTTCAATGCCTAACTTATTTATTTGATCATACCAATATAATTTTATTAGTAAATCTTGAAATTCACCTGCTATATATAACTTATATCTTTTATCCATCTTTACTAATTCATTGATTATTTGCAATAGTAATACTGGATTTTTTCTTGAGTGAATCCAACCAACATAAGCTATATTAAATCCAGCTCTTCTTTCAACCATTTTATACTTATCTAGATTTACACCATTTACTATAGTTACAATATCAACTTTGTCTTCTATATCTGGGATTAATGATAGTAGAAAGTTTTTTAAGTGAGGTATCACTATTATTAGTTTTTCTACATTTCTCCACTCTACATTTATAGGATTTTCAGTTAAAGCTTCATATCTATGGAGCCTGCATATAATTTTCTTTTCCTTTGCAATCTCTAATCTGCTTCCATAAGATATCAATTCATCACACCATTCAAACCAACAAATATCTGCCCATTTCATGCCTTCGTCAATTTGTTTATATTCTGTTGTTATAATTTTTTGCACTTCATATTCTTGAGATAAGCCTTTAATAATATCACCTAAAAAACTATCTAAGCCTTTCTTTACAAAAAACACCAACTTTAATTTGTAACTTCTTACACTAGAAACATCTTCCTTTAAATTCTCATCATCACTAATTAACTCATTTTTTAATTGCTTTTCAATTTTTTCTAAGCTTCCTTCCATTAAAATCAATCCAAAACTTTGTTTATAATATTTTATTTCTTAGCAACTCAAATTATTATTGAATTTGGTTAAACTCATTTTTTAATAACTTTATTGTTAATGTAATACAATTAATAGAAGAAAATAATTTAATCACAAACATAAAACAAATTACTTTTTTACACAACTTTAAAATATATCTTATGGCATCACTATTTAAATAAACAGTAATATAATATACTATGCGAATAAATATAAAAAATCAATTAAAGGAGATGTTATTAATGGCAAGTTTTGATACTCCTCAAATAAGTACACTTCAATCAATTCATGCTACTGGAACTATCCCTGCAACTAACGATGCAGGTTATATTGAAATTCAAGCTATTGTTTCCCGTGGCGGAGCTAAAGAAACTTTTTATAAAACATTCACTATTGCAGCCAGTCCTAGCAGATCGACAGCTGCAGCGTGGGCAGGTAATGGGACTTATCAAATAGTTATTTCTCCCAAATTAACCTCTACTCAATCTGTCACTTCCACAGTAGTTATCAATAGTTTCAAGCATTAATAAAAATTATTAATATAATTTTCATGGAGTCATTAACGGCTCCATTCCCTATTACATAATAAAAAAAGACATGACATTATGTTTTCTTATTTTTAAATTGATTATTTCTAAAAGCTATTCATGTTTATTTTCATTACTATTTATATCAAAATCAACTGCGGAGAAATGGAGGTTAAAATGAAAAGTATCACAATTCCAGCAATTAAGAGCCTTACAACTACAGATAAATATCCTAATAAAAGCTTTAATGAAGATACGATAAAAATAGGTTTTGATGGTGAATACAACTATTATAGCTATTTATTTTGGGATTTTTCATTAATACCTCCTAATGTTATAATCTCAAGTGCAAAACTTATACTTTTTAAGGCTGATAATTTTTTTAATGATGTGCGTGAAAAAATTTCCATAAGTCCACTTTATGATTATTTTAGTCCTTATACAACTTATAACAATCCTCCTGATTATGATCGTTATACTATAATAAATTTTTATCCGTTAACTACTAATGTATCTGTAACAGTAAATATTAGAACTATTGTTTCATCATGGTTAAAAAACAGTCTAAGAAATAAAGGCATAATATTATATGGAAGAAATAACAATATCTTTACGAGCTTTGGATCTGTAAAAAGTTCTGACAACTATCTTGTTCCATTTATAGTAATAAATTATGAACCTTATTCTCCTAACAAATACTGCGAAAAAAAGCGTAACGATGAATATAATTATCCTCCAGATGATTATTGTAAAAAAAATCATAATGATAACTGCTTTCAAGATGATTGTCGTGATAAATATGTACAGATATGCAAAGGTGAGCTTGAAGAGGTTTTATTTAAAGTTTGTAAGAAGGCTTGCAATTGTAGTTCAAATCCATATCCTTCTAATGCTTCTATAGCCAGAGCAGTAGATATCACAGGTGTTGTAGCTCCACTATCAATTTATTATATAGTTGTAGACTTACAAGTTACCCGTGCTTCAAGTGGACAGATAAATCATTATTATGTATCTGATGAATATGACAATTCCTTAAATAATAATTCACTTTCTATAGATAAAACTTACAATATTGCTATAAGCCCACCTATTCAATCTGGAGATATAGACAATGTGATCTTATATGGCTCTTATAAAGGTTCTATATCTTAAATACATGCAATTCAGAGATGCATATTCGCTAATTATGTTTTTATTGTGCTATAAGTAAGAAATATAATAAAAAAATGCAATGAGACATTATTTTTAAATATATATCTCATTACATTTTCTTTATATATCTGTTATATCCTAGTTACAAAATTAATATTACAATCATTTTGCATCGATATAAGGATGGCTAAAATCACTAATAATCATTTTATGACATCCTTATATGAAATAACAACTTAACAATACACTTTTTCTGGATTTAAGATATTATTCTTATCAAATATCTTTTTTATCTCCTGCATATACCTTAATTCTTTTTCTCCTGTGACCTTCTTGAAATATTCCTTTTTAGTAATTCCTATCCCATGCTCTCCTGATGGCAGACCATTAAGTTCGTGACTCTTTATATAAAGTTCAAGAGCTAACCCATGGGATTTTTTCTTCCACTCCATCTCTCCCATACCGTTTCTTATTATACTTACATGGGTATTTCCGTCACCAGCATGTCCAAAATAGATAACCTGAAGTCCATGCTTTTCTCCACATTTACTAGTAAAATCTACGAATTCAGTTGTTTTATCTATAGGAACAACTATATCGATAGGAAGCTGTTCATTAAATTCCATAACTGAACTTGCTAAAGCACCTCTTATTTCCCACGTGTCTATGGCTTCATCGCTATTTAAAATTCTAAAGCTCCGCTGTTTATTGCTGCTTCCTTTGCCTTTGTATAATTGGATACTATTTCATCCTCTTCGCCATCAAATGTGAGAATTAAATAAGCATTTCCTCTACCTGAAGGCAATTTTAAATTTAAATACCGCTCTGAATTTTGAACAATATTTCTTTCCATAAATTCTATTGCTGTTGGGTTAGCGCTAGATTTTATTATCCTGCTCACACTGTTTATACCGTATTCTAAGCTATCAAATGATATTAATATACTGACCGTGTGTTTAGGTTTGGGTATAAGTTTTAAGACAGCTTTTGTTATAACTCCTAACGTTCCTTCAGAACCAATGATTAAATTCTTTACATCTAAACCAGAGCTATTTTTTATAGTCTTGCTTCCAACAGTTATAAGCTCACCATTTCCTGTAACTACCTCTAATTCACGTACATAGTCACGGGTTACTCCATATTTTACAGCTCTCATTCCACCAGCATTAGTGCTTATATTTCCACCAATAGTTGATGCTTTTTCACCTGGATCTGGAGGATAAAATAAGCCTTTTTCTTCAACATACTTCTGAACTTCCTTCAATAAGACTCCTGGCTCCACAGTTACAAGGAGATTTTCTTCATCTATCTCCAGTATTTTATTCATTTTTGATAAATCTAAAATTATTCCCTTTTTATTTGGTATAGTTGCGCCTGTAAGACAAGAGCCTGCACCTCTAGGTGTAACTGGAATTGAATTTTCATTTGCAAATTTAATTACTTCTGCTATTTCTTTAGTGTTTTCTGCAAAAACCAAAGCATCTGCATCCCCATAATCTAAATTAAGTCCATCCGTTAAGTATTTTTTATCTATTTCATTTCCAAATATAATTCTTTCTTTATCTTTAATTATATTTTTTAAATCTGAATAATCCATATTTCTGCCTCCTACTAGTTCAATTTAATGCTTAAATACACAAAATGAGATAGCTATTTTCTAGATAATTTATTGGCAAGAGCATCTCCCGTAAGCTGAATTACCTGCACCAATATTAATAATATAATCACAGTTACAATCATTACTCCTGTTTCATATCTATAATATCCATATCGTATAGCTAAATCACCTATACCGCCGCCTCCAACAATTCCAGCCATAGCTGAATATCCTATTAAACTAACTAGATTTACTGTAATCCCTCTTATTAAGCTTGGAAGTGCTTCCACTATAAGCACATCAAATATAATAAGACGCATACTTGCTCCAGAAGAAATTGCAGCTTCTATAACTCCATTATCAACTTCACTAAAAGCACCCTCTGATAACCTAGCAAAAAATGCAATTGCTGCAATTGTTATAGGAACAGTTGCTGCTTCAGGTCCAATATTAGTTCCAACTATCACTTTAGTCAGCGGAAGTAGTAACACTAATAATATTATGAATGGGAGCGAACGAATTACATTTATAATAAAACCTGCGATATAATTAACTAATTTGTTTTTAAAAAACAATCTGCTGGAAGTTAAATATAATATAAGTCCTAAAGCTCCTCCAATAATTAAAGATATAATAATTGCTATTCCAATCATTTTTCCGGAATCTAAAACAGCTTGCCCAAGTTCACTTTTTAAGATATCAATTGTAGAATCCATATTTTATATCACCTCCAGATGTTCATTAACAATTCTTTCAGTTTTTATTACATTTTCATTAATGTATTTTCTTGCTCTAGATATTTCTTCTTTATCTCCTGTCAAGTTAATAATTAAAGTTCCAATTGGTTTTCCGCTGATATACTCTATCTTTCCGTGAATAATACTTATATCCGTCTTAAAATTCTTAGCTGCTTCTGAAATAATTGGTTTTAAACTATTCGCTCCCTTGTAATAAACTCTGATAACTTCACCTTTATCTATTGATCGTAATATCTCTTTCGGTACATCTAAATTAGAATTTCTATTTATCAAAGATTTAGTCACATCATGCTTAGGTTCTGAAAAAATCGAATATACATCATTAATTTCAACAATTTCTCCTTCACTCATTACCGCTACTCTGTCAAATAATTTCTTAGCCACCTCCATTTCATGAGTTATGAATACTATTGTTATTCCTGTTTTATCTTTTATGTCCTTTAAAAGTTTGAGTATCTCTTCTGTATTTTCCAAGTCTAAAGCTGAGGTTGCTTCATCACAAAGTAATATTTCAGGATTATTAGCAATAGCTCTTGCAATTCCGACCCTCTGCTTCTGCCCTCCGCTTACATTAGATGGATAAGCTTCAGCCTTATCTTTTAAATTTACAAGCTCTAAAAGTTCGTAAATCCTCTCTCTTCTCTTTTCCTTAGGATAGTTATCTGCTTTTAATACAAATTCTATATTTTCATAAATTGTTTTTCCGCTTATTAAATTAAAATGCTGAAATATCATACCTATTTTAAGTCTTGTCTTTCTAAGCTGCACTCTGCTTAATTTTGTAATATCTCTTCCATCAACAAAAACTTCTCCTGAAGATGGCTTTTGCAATAAATTAATGACTCTAACCAAAGTACTCTTTCCAGCTCCGCTTAATCCAACTATTCCAAAAACTTCACCTTTATTAATTTTTAAGTTTACATTCTTTACGGCACTTACTAAGTTTCCTTTTAACTTAAAATCTACATTTATATTTCTTAATTCAATCATCACTTTCACCACCTATTTAAATCACTGAATAAGGAAAATATATCAAGTCATATATTTTCCTTTATAATTAACAGTCAGTATTATTTCCACCACTCTGGCTTACTGAAATCTTTAAATTCTCCGTTTTCTATAGCTTCTTTAAATTCTTTAGATTCTACAGCTTCTTTTAAATCTTTTCCAAGATCTTTATCTAAATCATCAGTTCTTACTGCTATTACATTTTTATAGTTTTCTGATAATTTTTCAACAGCTAAAGCTTTAGAATAATCAAATTTAGAGGCAAAAGCAAAATTCCCAGGAATTGCTGCAGCATCAACACTATCTATGCTTCTTGCAAGCTGCGCTCCTTCAATTGGAGTAAATTTGATATTTTTAGGATTTTCAGCAACATCTTTTTCAGTTGCTTTTGTTTCATCAATATTATCCTTTAATTTAATAACTCCATTGTCTTTTAATAATTTTAAGGCTCTTGCTAAGTTTGATGCATCATTTGGTATTGCTACTTTTGCTCCATCCTTTAATTGATCTAAAGAAGTTATTGTATTTGAGAATATCCCCATTCCAAGAGTTGGTACAACTATTACTGGTGAAATATTCAAATTATTATCTGCGCTGAATTTTTTTAAATACTCAGTATGTTGAAACAAATTTGCATCTATTTCCTTGTTATCTAATGCTTTATCCGGTTGAATGTAATCACTAAATTCCTTAGTTGTAACTGTATATCCCTTAGCTTTGAGCGCTGGAGCTAACGCTTCCTTAACCATATCCCCATAAGGTCCTGGGCAAACACCTACTACAATATTCTTATTTCCTTCTTTGCTATCTGTTTTTGCACTTTCTTTACTACTTCCGCAAGCAGCTAAGCTTGCTCCTATTGTTCCTAAAACAACTAGTGCTGCTAACTTTTTTAAAATCTTCATTTTTTATTCCCCCTGAAATTTATTGTTATTGTATTTAATCCCCAATGTATTGTAACTATAGCTTTTATCATTGGTGTAATTAACTATTTATTTTTTATATTCCTTAAGTTTTTCAAGTCTCTTAAGAGCTTCTTTTAAAGTTTCTTCCTTCTTAGCAAAATGAAATCTTATATAATTATTTACCTTCTCTCTGAAGAAGCTTGAGCCTGGAACTGCTGCTACTCCAATTTCTTTTGCCAGCCATTTGCAGAATTCATAGTCGTCCTCATATCCAAATTCAGATATATCAACCATGACATAGTATGCTCCTTGAGGTTCATAATACTTAAGCCCTATTTCATCTAATCCACTTAAAAATAATTTTTTCTTCTTTTCATAAAGTTCATTTAGCATTTCATAATACTCTTCTCCAAATTCTAATCCCTTAATAGCCGCTTCTTGAAGAGGTGCTGCTGCTCCTACTGTTAAAAAGTCATGAACTTTCTTACAATTTTCTATTACTGCTTTACTGGCTATAATATATCCAAGCCTCCAGCCTGTAATTGAATATGTTTTTGATAAAGAGCTGCAGGATATAGTTCTTTCAAACATTCCGTCCAGCGCTGCTAAATAGGTATGCTTGTATGGCTTAAATATTATGTGCTCATAAACCTCATCAGTAATTACAAAAGTATCATATTCTTTAGCAAGACTTCCTATATATAAAAGCTCGTCTTCAGTAAATACCTTACCTGTAGGATTTGATGGATTACAAAGTATAAGTGCCTTTGGTTTTTGCTTAAAGGCATTTCTTAATTCTTCTTTATCAAATTTAAAGGCTGGCGGCTTTAGTTCAACATATATAGGTTTTGAACCTGATAGAATCGTGTCCGCAGTATAATTTTCATAAAATGGTGAAAATACTATAACCTTATCACCTGGATTGCATACACTCATCATTGCGCACATCATTGCTTCTGTGCTTCCACAGGTCACCAGTACATTTTCCTCAGGATTTATCTTAATTCCCATGAACTTTTCTTGTTTTAATGCTAATTTCTCTCTAAAGTTTTGTGCTCCCCATGTAATTGAATATTGGTGAGGTCCTTTATCTGAAACTTCCTTTAACCCATCTAATATTTCTTTTGGTGGATCAAAGTCTGGAAATCCTTGTGAAAGATTTATTGCTCCATATTTATTGGCTATTCTTGTCATTTTTCTTATTATAGATTCTGAAAACCAATCTAACCTATTGCTTAATTCTGGCATATTCTTTCCTCCATTTTTATTTATTTCTATACTTTAATAATTCTTATCAAAATAGTCACATATATTTTTATATAAAAATCTCCATTTCACATTAACAGCAAAATAAAGATTGAATGCATGAAAGTAAATAATAGATTGAAATTTATGTAAAATACTTCATTCTATACTATGTTTATTATTTTGCGCCTAAAGCTTATTAAAAATAAAGCACTAGAGATTAAACTCTAGTGCTTCATCGCATAAAAATTTACTCTCTTATCTTTCAGCCTAAACTGCAGGATTTGGCACCTAATTATTTGTATTTTATAATCGGTTGCCGGGTTTCACGGGGCCAGTCCCTCCACCACTCTTGATAAGTTATTTAATTTTCGTTTTTTCCTATAGGATTAGTATATGTTTGTTTTATTATAATGTCAATACTTTCATTAGAGATTATCAACATTTATTATATAATCTATAATAATAATAAGATTTTTCATATTCTTCCCCAGTATTTACAACATATTTTGTTCCTTGTTTTATGAACCCGCATTTTTCAATTACCCTTTGAGATTGAAAATTATCTGGTTCTATTATTGCCATTATATAATCTAGCTGAAAATTATTCAGTGCCCATATAGTTATGGCTTTGGAAGCTTCTGTAATATATCCTTTATTACTCAAATTTTCTGTTATGAAATATGCGAGCTCAATCTCATTATTAACTTCTTCCTTATTTTGTATCGCTATCATCCCTATTAATCTTCCATTATCTTTAAGAGTTACAGCAAGACATACTCTTATATTTTCTTTATCTATGCTCTTATATTGATCAATCAACGCCTTCAGCCACTCTTTTCTGACTTCCATTGAAACTCCCCAGTCTGGCATCCATTTTAATATGTATTGCTCACTACATATTTCTTGCAGCTTTACCGCATCATCAATATTAAACTTTCTTAATATAAGTCTTTCTGTTTCTATACAAATATTCATAATTTCCCCCTAGGCTTTCATACTTATTTTTCCTATTCTTTTTGCAATTTACTTAATACTTCAATCTTTTAAGAAATACTAGTCCAGTATAACCAAATCTAAAGTTATTAGTTGCTACGTTAAACTATAACCTTTCTTATTTCCATTAGCATTAACTTTACTATATATTTTTTTCTTATATCTATTCAAGCCCAAAAATTATTCCACCTTATTTTTTATCCTATTTAAAGATACATGATCTTGTTTAAAGCATAAAAAAGTGATGATATTTTACCGATATCATCACTATGAAACTTACTTTAATACGCCACTTTCACTATACATAAAAATATATTTATGCTGGTAAGAACATATATCCATTATTGACATTAACTCCTTTTCGTGCAAAGATACCTTTGCTAGTTGGATAATATTCATTTATCTCGTATTCAGAAATATCTGTAAAATTCACACTTGGAGTTGATTTCGTTAAATCTACAGCCATTTTAGAAAGATGCCTGTTATTGCTTACATTTATAAAATATATTGTTCCATTAATAATCTTCATATCTTCTCCATCCATTACTGCCAATCTTTTTGTCGATAAATCAGTTAGATTTATTGAATACAAATTATTGTTATCTGCAGAATTTATAGCTAATATTTGTCCTGAATAAGGACCAAAGCTATTTACAGAGAAATTTGACAGCTTTTGTTTTTGTGTACCATCAATACTTATCTTATATAAAGTTGAATTATCACTTTTATTTTCATAAAGAATAGTATCTTCATCCACTAAATAGTTCCCAATATTATCAGTAGAAATAATTTTATCTATATTATTGGTTGTATCAAATGCGTGGAGCTTATTTCCATCCCTTGGATCCACAAAATATATTATACTACCTGCTGCTATTATATTATATACTTCTCCTAAGCTTAAATTAGGCTTATATGCTCTATTAGATAAGTCGATTGATGACAAAGTACTTTTATTATTAGCATCAGAAAAATAAGCTATATTATTTACAACTGCCAATGAATTTACTGGATAATTATAAAAATCACTAACATTAGATGTGTTAACTACATCTTTGGGATATGGTTCTTTTATAATTGAGAGATTATTATTATCATCCCAATTTGGAAAAACCGTTGTAGTCCCATTCACCTGAAACAAACTTGTATACATTGCTGAGTTCTTTAATGAAAAAGGTGTATATCCATTTTTAAAGGCATCTTTATCTAAATTGGAAGCAGCACTGCCATTAGTGGCCGCACTATTATTACTACTACTGTTTACGCTTATCTGCCTTGGAGCACTTGTACTTTGATTTTGACTAGTTTTGCTTGCTGTTTGCTGACTGCTGCAGCTTAATAAATTTATACACAGTGCCAAAGGCAATAACAACGATATCTTCTTCAATATTCCACCAACTCTCTCTATACTATATTTACTATAATTCTACATTAATTTTATCACTTTTAACAATTCATTTGTATTTTCATAATATATATGTCGAAATAACCTATACTACTCTTTAGCTAAAATTCAAACATTTATATAAAAAAATGGTGCTAGTTATCTAAAACCAGCATCACTTTTTGCAAGTATCTAATTTTAATATACTATTTTTTTTATGCTTGAAATTGACAAACAATATTCTTCAGCTAAAGCTTCTTTACTCTCTCCCAGCTTAAACTTTACTTTAATTTCATTATTTCTAATTTCGAGTTCCTTCTTGGATCCTGATATTGTTCCCCATTTACGTCTATGTCCTTCTTCTCTTGGGATATAAATATATTTTCCCTGACAATACCTTTGTATTTTTTCAATTAATTCTTTAGGCAATATATTTTCTGCACTTATATACTTCATATTAATTCTACTCCTTAGAAATTTTTTAATCTAAGGGTGCAGAATTTATTTTAAAATATTAGGCCATAATTTTTATAATTAATGACTTTATGCCAAGTTATAAGCCTAAGCTTTAAATAAACTCTGCACAAAGTGTAACTGGTGTTTCTTTTTGCAAAACAATTCCCCCAATCCTTCTTTCATACATTAAAAAGCTGCTATCTTATATATGCTATAAAATATATATACACACCTCGCCCTTTATGTGTATATTTCTCAATAATTATATCATAAATATTGGCTTGAATGTAAATTTAATCATATATTAAATTTACTATATGGTTTTCTTCCAATATGCATAAAATGTTCATAATTATTGACATATAAGTAAGCTTTATTGGTATAATATATATTAGGAATTTTAATAGTCAAATTATAATATCTATCTTTGACTGATGATATACAATGAGGTGCGTAATGGATAAATTATTTAAAATTATTGTTTTAATATTTTGGGTTGCAATTCTATTTTTATTTTTTAAATATAAATTATATGTTGATGGAGTTGATAAAGTTATAAACTTTTTAAATACATACAGTGAATATAGCGTAATATTATTTCTCATAATAGCATCACTTAGAATCTTTACCCTTATTCCATGTACTGTTTTTATAATTATTGGTGGTGTTCTATTTAATCCATTTGAAGCTTTTCTACTTACTGCAACTGCTAATTTGATTAGTGAAATTTTATTATTTTTCTTTGCAAAACTCACATTTGGTATGAGTTACCAAAACAAAATAATAGAAAAGCATCCTAAAATATATACTATGATAAAAAAGAACAATGTACAAATTTTAGCTTTAGGCGTTTCTTCTCCTGTAGTACCTAGTGATATAGTTTGTTTCTTTTCAGTGCTTGCTGAAATCACTTTATTAAAATATATTATAACAATATTGTTAGCCGATACTCCTGTCATCCTTTTATATACTTTCTTAGGCATAAGTGCAAAGTACTCTATTTATGTTTTTCTATTTATGCTTATACTTGTAATAGTAATTAACTTTATTAATTTTAAAAAATGGAATAATCAAATCGCTGAATAAAATAAATGATTCATCCCGCCATTATATCTCATAATTAAATATACGACGTATTCTGACATATGCATCATGTGTAATACTCCCTATTTATAATTGATTATATAGTATTTTGATATATTTTTTTGAAATTTTATCAATTCGCAATCCTTTTTAATGGAAGAGAATATACTATATTAAATCAATTTTTAGGAGTTCCATATGATTTTCATATCACCACTTTTACTAGCTATATCTTCAAATCTAGAACCATTATCAGCTTCTTTATCTTATGGGATTAAAAAAATTAATTTACCAAAATCAACTATAATTTTACTTTCAATTTTAACCTCAATTTCTGCATTTATCTCTATGCACATTGGTAAATTATTTCTACCTTTCTTTGGTCCTCAATTAGCTGATATATTTGGTGCCGTTTTATTATGCTTTATTGGAGTTTCATTTATAATTGAATATATAAGAATAGAAAAAAAACGCATTGGATATGATACCTCCTATTTTTACGAAAATCCATTTGGATACAAAAATATATTGGATAATCCTATAGTTGTCGATGCAGATAAATCAAATCATATAGATATAAAAGAATGTCTTAATCTCTGCGTAGCCTTTTCATTAAATAATGCATTAACATTTTTTGCTGGAGGTTTGACAGGTGTAAACATTAATTTAAGTTTACTCTTTTATTTTCTAATTTCTATTATTTCAATATGCCTAGGTTCATATTGCTTTAGATGGCTTTCTTTTAGATTGCTCCGAAAATATTCTCATCTAATTTCTGGAGTAATTTTAATACTTCTAGGAATACTCGAATCATTTATATAGCTATTTACTATATATCATATAGTAAAAAACACTTTCTTATAGTGAATTACTAAAAGAAAGTGTTTTTTATTTACTGAATTTTATTCATATCTAAGTGCTTCTATCGGATCAAGTTCTGCTGCCTTTTTGGCTGGATAATATCCAAAGAATACACCAATAAACATTGAAAATGAAAAACTTATTAAAATTACTATCGGTGATATTGACATTGAATATCCCATTGCCTTTGATCCTACTGTACCTGCCCCCAGCCCAAGAGCTATTCCTAAAATACCACCTATGGAGCATATTATAACAGACTCAACTATAAATTGCATCTTTATATGGCTGCCTTTAGCCCCAAGGGCTTTTCTTGTTCCTATTTCTCTTGTTCTTTCTGTAACTGATACAAGCATTATATTCATTACTCCAATTCCACCAACTACAAGTGATATTCCTGCTATTCCAGATATAGCAATTGCAACTGTATTCATCATTGATGTCCTTGATTCAAGCATACTTTCCATATTACTTGCCTGAGCTACAAAATTTATATTTTTAGAATAGAGATTCGCTAAATATGTTGATAACTCAGTTGTGAATGCTGCAACATCTACATTATCTTTAGGTTCTACTTGAAACATTTGATAATTTTTATTCGTTGCTGTTTTCTTTTCTACAGTTATAGGAATATATAAACTTGTAGATAAATTTTCATCTGACGTTGTTCTACTTGAACCAGATGCTTGATATTTATATACACCAACCACATAGTATGTGAAAATGTTGCTTGATGTGTAAACTTTTATTTGCTGCCCTATAGGATTAACGCCATCACCAAATATTTTTGTTACTAATTTATCTGAAACTACTGCAACATTTTTTGCATTATCAATATCATTTTGATTAAGATATCTTCCCTCAGTAATTGTAATATCTTTAACCTCTTGATATCCTACATTTGTACCAATTGTACTTATATTTGCATAGGATGTTTCACTTTTAACTTTACCAGAATCACCATTTTCAGATAGACTTATAGCACTTATCTTATCACTAAAATTATCTTCTAACTCATTTATCTGATTCATAGTCATAAGGTCAGTATCCTTTTGGGAGCTACTTGAGCTTCCCATTCTACCGCCGCCGCCTCCGCCTGGTCTCCCGCCTCCTGGCATTCCACCGCCGCCAAACATTCCAGCAGCACCGCCACCTGGGGCACCACCGCCATTTTGACCGCCGCCATTTTGCCTTCCATTTCCATTACCTTGTTGCCTGTTACTTCTTGAATTATCAGTTGAACCTGAAGCCACACTTGAATTTTTTGCATCAGTTAGATTCTTTTTAGCCAATGCTATTGCCTTATCTGCTGAACTTTTTTCTTGAACATTAACTGTAATGTTTGTAGCACCCATTGAAGCCATGGAACTTTCTACAGAAGAAGTCATTGTATTCCCCACCGTAACAACGCCAATTACTGATGCTATACCTATTATTATTCCAAGCATAGTAAGTAATGCACGCATTTTATTAGCTTTAAGGCCTGCTATTGCAAGCATAATATTTTCTTTTATAAACATCCTTTTTCCTCTTTTTGGTATCTTCTATAATACTTTTCATTTTGCTCTACCGATGTTATGTTTCCATCTCTTAAAGTTATAATTCTTTCTGTCTCTTCAGCAAGTTCATTATTGTGGGTTATAAGTACTATTGTTTTTCCTTCTTCTTCATGAATTTTATGAAATAAATCCATAACCATCCTTCCAGTAGCTGAATCAAGAGCTCCAGTAGGTTCGTCTGCAAGTATTATACTAGGATTGTTTACAAGCGCACGAGCTATTGCAACTCTTTGCTTTTGCCCTCCTGATAATTCACTAGGTTGATGGGTCATTCTCTCTTTCATTCCAACAAGCTCCAAAAGTTCTTCTGCACGCTCTCTCCGTTCCTTTTTACCTGCACCTTTATAAAGCATTGGTAATTCAACATTAGACAAAGCTGTACTTCTTGGTATTAAGTTATAGGTTTGAAATACAAAGCCTATTTTCTTATTCCTTACTTCTGATAAACCATCATCTGATATATCATTAATATTAGTACTATCTAATATATATTCTCCAGATGTTGCCCTATCAAGTGCACCTATAATATTCATCAATGTACTTTTACCTGAACCTGACGTTCCAATAATCGATACAAACTCGCCTTCTTTTACAGTAATATCCAGTCCCTTTAAAATATTTAACTGATTTGGAGTTCCTATATAGAAACTTTTTATAATATTTTTCATCTCTATTACGTTTTTACTCAAAAACTCACCTCCCTATTTACTTATCATTACTGTACTCCCTACTGTATAACTTGCTGGTTCACTAAGTATAATCATACCATCAGTAAGATCTGCTCCATCAATTGCAACATTAGTATCCGATTCCAAGCCTTTAGTTACTGGAATTTCCTTAACAACATATTGATTTCCTTGTTTTACAGCTGCATACACGAAATTTTGTCCCTTTTGAGTTACTACTGCTCCATATGGTACTGAGTAAACATCATCTTTTTCGTTTGTAATAATCTTTATTGTTGAATTCATACCTACTTTGACCTTATCACTTTGGCCTGAAAGCTGAATTTCCACTTTAAATGTCACATCACTACTTGTAGAATCACTGCTACTACTACTGCTACTCTTACTGCTGCTACTGCTACTACCGCTGCTACTATTACTATAACTAGTACTCTGACTTGCAGCTGTAGAAACTGGTTCTGCAATTGTAACAGCTCCTTGAATAACTTCACTACCTGATGCATCTGTACTTAATTCTGCTTTTTGCCCAACAGCTATTTGATTAATATCTGTTTCATCAACATCTGCATCAACGATTAAATTACTTAAATCTTGTATTACAAATAATGCTCCTGCTGCCTGAACACCGACCTCACAGTTTACATTTGTTATTGTACCATCTACTGTTGCAACTACTTGTGCATCTTGAAGTTTCTTTTTCTTATCTTCTAATGCTAATTCAGAAGTTTGATCATTTGCAGCAGCCTGAGCACTATCTAATGCTGTTTTATCATTTTCTATTTCTTTTTCAGCTGAAGCTTGCGCAGCTTGTACAGCAACTTGAGCCTGATTATAAGCTTTTTGATCATTATCTACGGTTGTTCCAGCAGTATCAACATCATGCTGAGACATATTTCCATTTTGAAGCATTACCTTGTCATATTCATAAACCTTAGTATCATTATCAAGTGTAAGCTTGGCTTTATTAAGATTAGTTTGTGCACTCACTATATCTGTATTTAAATTATTATCATATAGATACTTTGCATTATCATAATTTTTTTGCGCTTGTGCTAGTGATGCCGCATTTTTGGCTTTATTTGCATCAAGAGTCTGCTGTCCTTCAGCAATTTGTTCCTCTAATTCGGATGTATCTATTGTCGCAAGAACATCTCCTTTTTTTACTGTATCTCCAACTTTTACATTAATACTTGCAACATTATATTCTAAATTTGAATATATATTTGTACCCTGTCCACTTTTTATAGCTCCTGAAGAACTAATAGTTGTTTCAATTTTTGTTTTTTCCAAAGTCGTATACTTAACTTTAGCCTGAGTTGTCTTAGGTTTAGAAAACTTGAGTTTATAAAAAATCCCGCCTCCAACGACAACCACTAGCACTATGCATATTATACTTATTATTTTCTTATTAAAGAACTTTTTTGTTGTTACTTCTTTATTGGCAATTTTTTTATTATTGCCTAATTTTATCTTATTTAATAGCTTCAATTTTAATACCCTTCTTTCGCTTCAATATAACTTAAATAAGCCTGATAAAATGCGGATTTATCACTTTGATAGCTTTGAGATTCTTTTATGGAATCAACATTAGCTGTATTAACATCCTGTTGTGATGCAAATCCATAATTATATTGGATTACTTTAACATTATATTGATCTTTCTGCTGACTTAAGCTATTAGCACCGTTTTTCATGGCAGCATATGAATTCATAAGGGCATCATACTTTGTTTTAAAATCTTTTTCTGCATTATTTTTATCTAATACTAACTGGGACTGTTCATTTTTCAATGAGTTATCATATTGTTCATCCTTATTATCATACTCATCACTACTATCGTCATTATCATCTTCATAATTATCTTTATCATCAGATGCTTGTTCAAGCGAAATATTGTCACTTTGTAAAGTTAAATTATTATTGAACATTTCTGTCAAGTCATTATTATAATTTATTGTAGATACATCGTTAAGATCCTGATCTAAGTTTGTATCAAAAGTAACATTTTCTCCTGATGATAATCCTAAATCATAAAGTAATTTTGTTTTATCATTTTCTTCCGCATCGTTTGTTTTACTGGAAGCATTAAGTGCTGTAGTATAATTTAGCTGTGCAGTTGTATAATCGTTCTTTGATAAGAATCCACTATCATACTGTACCTTTGCAATATCTGCTTGTTTTTTTAATAAGTCTACATTAGCAGTATTGTACTCTTTGTTAGGCAAATCCCCTAATACATACGATATGTAATCACTTTGTGCTGTTTTAACTAAATTCTGCAAGCTGTTATTATAAGTAATATTAGCTTTTCTCAAGTCATTCCTAGCCGAATCTAGCGAATCTTTTGCGGTGTTTAGTGCAGTTTTATCAACAGCTGTTGGTGCTGTTGGCTTAGCATTATTAGCTGGATCTTCATTATATTTAGCCAGTGCAGTATTATAATCAGATAATTCAGTATTATAATTATCTACTGCAGTATTGTAATCAGATTCTTCCGTATCATACTTATCTTTAGCAATATCATAAGATAACTTTGTATTATCTCTAGTATTATCATATATCTTAGCCTGCTGATTATATTCAAGAATGATATCCTGTATATTAACTAGTGATATTTTAATCGTGTTCGCATCCTCAGCTGTACTTGAACTACTGGTATTACTAACTGTATTTGAATTAATGCTTTCAGCTGCATTTGCACTCGGTATATTGCTTCCCATTAAAACCATTGCTACAAAAAAACTTATTAGTACTCTCTTCAAAGTCTTCCCTCCTGTTATTTTTAAAATATTTTTTACAACATTAATTTATTATAGACAATCAGCTACTTAATTACAATTTTAGTATATCTAACAAATCTAACTTTACTCTAAAACAAATATAAACAATGTATAAACTTATGTTAAATTTATGTTAAATTTTTATTTTTACTATCAACTATGGATTTTTAAATTAATGATTTATAACTATGATTAGATTCTTCTTAAATTCCATGATCTATTTTTACAAGTAATTATGAATTCTTGATTAAAAAAACTATATTTATAGCTATTTTAATTAAAAAATATAAGTTATAAATATAGTTTCTACTTTGTAAAAGTTTTACATATTAAATCTATACCCTGCTCCCCATACAGTTTCTATGTATTCAGGATTACTACTATCTAGTTCAATCTTTTCTCTTATTCTGTTTATGTGTACAGTAACAGTTGAGCTATCACCTAAGGATTCTTCTCCCCAAATTCTATCTAGTAATGTATCTTTTGAAAACACAATATTAGGATTTGACGCTAGAAACATTAATAACTCAAATTCCTTATTGGCTAATTTAACCTCTTCTTCTCCAACATAAACTCTTCTTGCTTTTAATAAAATCTTAATTCTTCCGATTATTATCGAACTTTTCTCATTTTTAACACTTTTCTCCATGGTTGTGAGCCTTTCATATCGCGATATATGAGCATTTACTCTTGCCACAAGTTCACTTGGACTAAATGGCTTTACAATATAATCATCTGCTCCAATTCCCAATCCTTGTATTTTATAAATATCCTCTTTTTTTGCAGTTACCATTAAGATAGGTATCTCCTTAACATCCCTTACTTCTTGACAAATTCTAAACCCATCTTTACCTGGAAGCATAACATCTAATAAAATTAAATCAAACTCCTCACTTAATGCAAGTTCAAGACCTTCATATCCATTTTGAGATATTTCAGTTTTAAATCCACTTATCTCAAGATAATCCCTTTCCAACTCAGCAATACTTTCATCGTCTTCTATAATTAGTATCTTTTTCACTTATTTTCCTCCAAACCATAGAATTAATTTACAATATACATATCTATATCTTTCCTTACTTATTGTTATTTATTTGATTGTCTCTTAATCTCATTTCTGAGCTAATTTAGTTAAATCCTAATTACGATTACTATAATTCTTAGGGAAAGTTATTTTTATTGTAAGTCCGTTCCTATTGTAAGCCATAATTTTCCCGCTATGTGCCTCAATAATATGCTTAGATATAGCCAGTCCAAGTCCACTTCCTTCATTAGGTTTTGTACGTGAGGAATCACCTCTGTAAAACCTCAGAAACAACTTTGAAAGATCTTCTTCTGGTACGCCTATGCCATTGTCACTTATCTCTAATACCACTAAATTTTCTTTTTCATATAAATATATTTGAATTTTAACCTTTCTATTTTTATTATATTTTACACTATTATTCAATATATTTAAAAGAACTCTGTTAATTTCTTGAGGATCAAGCTTTATCATAGTTGAATCATCACATGTACTGTCAAAGAATATTTCTACATCTAAGCCTAGAAATTCTTCCTTAGCACATTCGTAAAACTTCTTTATATGCCCATTAATACTCACTATGTTAAATTTAAACGGAAACTGCCCTGTATCTAATTTAGAAAATAAGAATAAACTATCAACTAATCCATCCATATCACAAGCTTTAGTATAAATAGTATCTAAATATTTTTTTTGCTTTTCTGGTGTATTTGCTACTCCATCCCTAAGTCCTTCAACATAACCTTTAATTGCAGTCAATGGAGTACGCAAATCATGTGATATCCCTACAACTAACTCTTTTCTATTTTCTTCATATTTTAGCTGCATATCAATAGAATCCTTTAAACGCATTCTCATTTCATCAAAATCGCCGCAGACTTGTTTAAACTCATCATCACTATCGTAATTCATTTCAAAATCTAAATTTCCGTTTTTAATTTGTTCAGCTCCATAGCTTAAAAGCTCTAAAGGTATAATCAGCTTTTTATAAATTTTACTTGATAATATGATGTTAGTTATGGTTACAACTATTAATGATATAATAATAACGATAATAATATAGCTGATTACAAATGTTGACATTTCACTTTTCATATCAAACCTTATTGGTTTGTAATCAGAATTTATTGCTATAATATTTACAATTTTATCATCTTTTTTAAAACTGTTTTTAACTAATGATGTTGAATTCATTTCTAATACTAACGAATTAGATTGAAAAATCATATTATCACCAATGTTTGAAAGTGCTTCTTGGTCTTTGTCAGTAATATTAGATGACATTATTGTTCCATCATATGTAATTATTAAATGATATCCTTTAGGCTCAAGAAATTTCTGTAAGTTTTGTGTCAAATTTTGAATATCATCTTTATTTTGAATTTTTCTCATATCTGGTCTTAGATTCTGTTGAATGAAATATGGGTTTTGATCCACTTCTCTATCGCTTTCAAATTTTCTTTCATATGCTGCTGAAAATGGTATATTCATTATACCTGCGATAATAAAAATAATAACCACTGGAACAATTAGCATAAGAATATTTGAAATTGTTAATCTCTTTTTTATTTTCATAATAATTCCTCGACTAAAGTCTTATCTACGAGCAAATTTGATAAGTCTATTTTTTCTGGATTAGTAAGTAAAGAATAATCCTTAATCCATAGAATTTCATCAACTATTCTGCATTCACTAATTGTAATATTAGGTTCTTCGTCATAAACCTCTTCTAATTCTTTATTCTTAGTAAGAACTGCAATTCTTCTGCACGGTTCCTCATTCATATCATATATATTAAAAAAGCTATTATATGAATCAAAGTTTTTTACTGATGTAACAACCTTTAAAAATAAGTTATACTTTTCAGCTGCTTTATTTGCATTAATATACTCTCTATTCATCTTATCTCTCCTCGTATGTTAATATTTAAATAATTATCTCATAGGGCTATACTCATTTCAATATTGAGTTTAATATAAACTCACATGATATGATCTTATATACAATTCATTTTTAAGTACTCATTCTCCAATAACTTTAAATTCACTTTTAAGTCTTACAAGTTCATCCTTTTTAAGATATCTCCATTTACCAATCTCTATATTATCTATAGTAATATTCATAATTCTAATTCTCTCAAGCTTTATTACTTTATATCCTAAAGCACCACACATTTTACGAATCTGCCTATTTAGCCCCTGAGTTAGAACTATTTTAAATGTATCTTTATTAACCCTATTTACCTTGCAGGCTCTAGTCATTATCTTAGTTTTTTTATCTTCTTTTATTATACTTAACTCTTTTAAAGGAACGGTTTCACAATCCTTTATCCTAGACTTGCGACTTGAAAATTCCTTAGAATTTTTATATATGCCTAATGTATCTGATATTCTTTTAACACCTGAACTTTGTTCTCCTGCTATTTCAACTCCTGAAGCCATTACTTCAAGAAACTTTTCATCAAAACTTCTATCAACTTGTACAAGATATTCTTTCTCATGCATATTATCAGCCTCTAGAATTACATTAGCTAATTCTCCGTCGTTAGTCATAATTATAAGTCCTTGAGATTCCTTATCCAATCTGCCAACTGGAAAAATATATTCAGGATAATTCATAAAATCAATTATATTTCCTTGCACCTTTTCAGCTGTGCACATAATATCAACTGGTTTATTAAGTGCAATATATACTTTTTCTCTTCTTAAAATTGGTTTATCATCAAGAAGAATTTCATCACTTTCCTCTACCCACTGACCTAAAACGCAGTTTTTTCCATTTACCTTAATCCGCGCTTCTTCTATTAATTTATTTGTTTCCTTTCTAGAGCAAATTCCATAATTACTAAATAATTTATTAATCCGCATTTTGATATTTATCCTTTCAAGTTAACATTATTTTATCCATATGAAGATAGGGACACTATAAATTAGACTTATATATAGAATAGTTATCTATCAAATATTAGGCTTTTCACAATTGCAAAAGCTTCTCTCGTATAGGTTATAGGAATTAAATACCATACTGTTGTACTTGAATAATTATCAAATTTTACATAACCATTTCTTTTAGCTAAAATACTGCTTCTTAAAGCATGAAAATCTGTTGTAATTATTTTAACACTAATTTCATTCAATGTTTTTCCACTTAATTCTTCTATTTTCTCCTTAGAAAACTTGAAGTTTTCATTTGTATTTTGAGATTTATCTTCAATTAGTATTTTATTTTTATCTATTCCTCTATCTTGCAAATATATACTCATAGCATGCGCTTCTGGCAAATCTTCATCATTTCCCTTTCCACCAGACAAAACAATATAAGCATCTTCATTTTGCTTTAAGCACTTTATTGCTGCCTCAAGCCTTCCTTGAAGTATTAAACTTGGTGTTTTTCCATTTGAAAGTCCCGCCCCCAGCACTAAAATGTAATCAGTGTTTTGAAGATTGCTTTTTGGATAACTTATTATTGCAACTTCTATTCCTAAAAAGCAAACGAGGAAAATACATATAATCACTTTAGCCGTTTGAAATATTTTCAATAAAGCTAACTTATCTTTAATAAAATGATATACTACAATAATAATACCTAAAGCTACAACTGGATAGCTAAATGCAATTTTTGTACTGCTTATTAAGTTCACATCTATCACATATAAAATTAATAAGCCTCCCAATAAAATATCCCAATATCTTCTCATAACTCTTCCCCCATAAATTTATTAATTGCAACGAATATAAAATATGACTTTAGGAACATAAAAATAAATAACAGGTCCAAGGTTGCCTTGAATATTTTTCATCAGGCAAGGAGGT